>JAYTAC010000258.1:0-4355 GCA_043737755.1 Spirosoma sp. | reverse complement strand
AAGCTGATAGCTCTAACAAACTAATTGCCGAAAACTGGTTTCAATGCTCCGCACTCTTCTCTTTACGGCCGTCCTCGCAATTGCATTTTTCGTAGTTGACCGCTATTATACGGTGCTCTGGCTGCACCCCAAATGGGCAGTGTTATTGGTCTTTTTCCTGAGTGTTTCATTCCTGACCCACCGGATCGTCGCTACTGGTTTACAGGGCGATCAGCAGCGTTTTGTGCCCCTGTACTTAGCTGCAACGGTTGCCCGATTAGTGCTGGGACTTGCTTTCGTCGGGTTTTTTCTGTTCCAGCGGGTCGATCAGCGCACGGCTTTCGTTTTTGACTTTCTTGTACTATATATATGTTACACGGGTTTTGAGATTTGGACGCTTACCCGTAACTTGCGGCACAATTCGTAAAAACGATCTGTCACTTCATATGATGCGTTTGGTTATTTATAAATTTCTGGTAGCTACCGTTCTCGTTCTGAGTGCGTTAACGACAGGCTTGGCGCAGGAGCCAAGCCACGAAGGCAAAGCTACCGGTGAAAAAAAGAAGTTTAACGTGGGCGACATGATCATGCACCACGTGAAAGATGAGCACGGCTGGGAACTGGCGCACGGCGCAACGATTCCCCTGCCCGTGATCCTGTACTCGGCTGACCGGGGGGTGGAACTGTTCTCGTCGGCGCGGATAGCCGAGGGCCAAACTTACAACGGTTACAAGCAGGAACATGGTAAAATTCACCGGGTCGATGCGGCCGGTAAGGAACTGGAAGGGGCGAAGATTTACGATTTTTCCATCACCAAAAACGTGGCGTCGTTGCTATTGAGTGCCGTCATTCTGCTGACGCTGTTTCCCGCCGTCAGTCGGGGCTACGCGCAGAACAGGGGCAAAGCACCCAAGGGTGTTCAGTCGCTGCTAGAGCCGATTATTCTGTTCGTGCGCGATGAGATTGCCAAACCCAGCATCGGTCCGAAATACGTGAAGTACCTGCCCTACCTGCTCACCCTGTTCTTCTTCATTTTGGTGAACAACCTGCTGGGTTTGCTGCCCGGTGCGGCCAACCTGACGGGTAACATCGCCGTTACGCTGGTGCTGGCAGTTATCACGTTCCTCATTGTGTCGTTCAGCGGCAACAAAGATTACTGGATGCACATCCTCAAGCCGACGGGTGTACCAATCTTATTATTGCCAATTATGATTCCGGTCGAGATTATCGGTCTGTTCATGAAACCGCTGTCGCTGATGATCCGGTTGTTTGCCAACATCACGGCGGGCCACATCATCATCCTGAGTTTGCTGAGCCTGATTTTCTTAGCCAACAGTCTCAGCAGTGCCACCACGAGTTTAGCCATCAGCCCGGTTGTGCTGGCGTTCACGCTGTTTTTGAGCCTGATCGAACTGCTGGTGGCGTTTTTACAGGCGTTCATCTTCACGCTGCTGACGGCCATGTACATCGGCGGTGCCGTTGAAGACCACCACGAAGCCGACCACGGTATCGGGTATGAAGAGTCGGCAGCCCATTGATTTGCAATCTTTTGTTTCGTTTCACTAATAAATACGTTTGAATTTTATGTTCGCAATGTTGTTTGCTCTGCTGTTGGAAGCTACGGGTAGTGTAGCCGTTATGGGTGCTGCCATTGGTGCTGGTTTAGCCGCCATCGGTGCAGGTTTGGGTATTGGTCGGATTGGGGGCAGCGCGATGGAAGGTATCGCCCGTCAGCCCGAAGCCGCCGGTCGTATTCAGACTGCCATGCTGATTATCGCGGCTCTCATCGAGGCCGTTGCCCTGTTCGCAGCCGTTATTTGTCTGCTGGTTGCACTGGCGTAAGCCACCGCACTCGCAGCACTGAGATTGAGCAGGCTGACTGCATTAGGCGTCGGCATCACTACTCGCCCGATTATGAGGAAGATGCCCGCCCGGTTTGGGGTTGCCGACGGGCGGGCATTTTTCAACCAAAAGACTGAATCAAGAAATTTATGTTTGGGCAATCAGGCGCGTCCGTAGCTGATACCAGAATACGACAAACATGAATACACCAACATACTGAAACACGTTTTACTGTATACACATGGACTTACTTACTCCCGATATTGGTCTGTTATTCTGGCAGGTAGTGGTTTTCCTCGGCCTGTTTCTGATTCTTCGCGTGTTCGCCTGGAAGCCCATCACGGACAGTCTGCACGAGCGCGAAAATAACATCCAAAGTGCGCTCGATTTAGCCGAGAAGACGCGTGTCGAAATGACCGCTTTGAAAGCTGACAACGAAAAACTGCTGGCCCAGGCCCGCATCGAACGCGACACGATTCTGCGCGGTGCTAAAGAAATCGCTGACAAAATGGTAGCCGACTCGCGCGATAAAGCCGCCGTGGAAGGGCAGCGGATGATGGAGCAGGCCCGCGAAGCCATGCAGAACGAACGGCAGGCTCTCGTTGCCCAGATGCGTACCGAAGTCGTAACGCTCTCGCTCGACATTGCTGAGAAGGTGCTGCGTAAAGAACTCAGCGATAAATCGTCGCAGGAGAAGTTGGTAGCTGATTTAGTGTCGAACTCACGCCTAAATTAACCGATCATGGCAGTTGCAACAGTAGCCGGTCGGTATGCTAAGTCGTTGCTCGATTTAGCCAAAGAGCAGGGCGTCGCCGAGACGATGTACACCGACATGACGTTCGTGAAACAGACGCTGTCCCAAAACCGGCAGTTGGCTCTTATTCTGAAAAACCCCATCGTGCGGGCCGAAAAGAAAAACTCGGTGATGAAAGCCGTTTTCGCCAGTCGGCTGAATGCGCTGACGATGGCGTTTTTCCAGATCATCGCCAACAAAAACCGGGAAGCTATCATCGAGACTATTGCCGAGCAGTTCATTATTCAGTACGAACGGCTGAAGGGCGTTGAGCGGGCAACCGTTATCACGACCATGCCGCTGACCGATCCGTTGCGGGAGCAGTTCAAAGCCATTGTGATGAAGAACACAGCCGGAAAATCGGTTGAGTTAGAAGAAAAAATCGATCCTAAACTGATTGGCGGCTACATCCTGCGCGTCGGCGACCAGCAAATCGATGGTTCCATCCGCAGTCAATTGAACGACATTCGATTGCAGTTTTTGAATTAACTTTATCAATTACTATTTACAGAAAAAGCCGCTTCTCTTACTGGGAAGCGGCTTTTTCTGTAAATAGTAATCATGAGTGATCACTCAATACGGAGCGTGATTCCCTCGTAAATCTCCTCCATCGGCAGCAGTATACTCAACTGCGGGAGGTCGACGGTGGCGTCGATTCCTTCGATCAGCCAATATTTCCAGAAATCAATGTTTCGCTCGAATACTTCGACGCGGTAGTCAGTTTGGGAAACCATGACGTAGTAGAGCAGTGACGGCAACTTAGTGTAGTGGGGTCGTTTGTCGTGATTGTCTGCCGGTCCGGTCGAAGCTGATATGACTTCGATCAGCAGACTCGGTGAGTTGACGATAATGGCCAGATCATCTTTTGTGTCGGCTGAGTCGCAGGTGTAAATAACGTCGGGATAAACGTAGCGACTGCCGGTCTGTAGTTTCTGCCGGACATTTTCTGCGTAAACCTGACACCCTGTCCGCCGGGCATGTGGGTGTAACAGGCGGGAGAGTGACTGCACGAGTGTATTGTGTCGTTTGGTGGTCCCGGCCATCGCGAATACTTCACCGTCCCAATATTCGTACCGAATTCCTTCTGCCCGCTCAAGAGCAATGTACTCTTCAATCGTATAAAACTTCCGGGCGGGTTGAATCGTGGTCATGTCGATATCGGAATTGTGATTACCAAAACTACCGAATCGGGCTAACAGTCGCCGTCATTACTTGTAAACCAGCACTGATTTTCAGGTTAATTTTTGCCCGACGAGAGACATCGTTCGATTCTGTTATTGGTAATCGCGTGATCGGGCAATGGCAGAACGGGCCGAACAAGCCGGGCAATGCTGAAAAATGACCGTCGCTGTATATCGAAAAAATGTAAAAATATATTCTATAGATGCAATTGGCATACACTTTGTTTTACATTTGGCGGAATGTACCCTACCGTAATTTCCATCCTGATTATGACCCTTTCAACTGGGTTTGCACAACCGGCATCGGTTTCCAAACGCACCCTGAATCCCCCGGCAACGCCCCTGCTGACCGTTGATCCGTACACAAGTATCTGGTCGTTTGGCGACCGGCTCAACGGCGATGCCACGCGCCACTGGACGGGGCAACCCCAGCAACTGAACGGCCTTATTCGGGTTGATGGGCGCACGTTCCGGTTCATGGGAAGGCCCTCCTTCGCGGGCGAAACCATCGTACCCTCGTCCGAACGGCAGGTCCACACGGCCCGATTCGTAACCAACAA
>JAYTAC010000257.1:0-4355 GCA_043737755.1 Spirosoma sp. | reverse complement strand
CCGATTATTTGGTGCACAAAGCCAATGCCGAAGGGCGGTTCAACGGCTCCATTGTCATTGTGAAATCGACCGACAGCCGAACCGATGAGTTTTCGGAGCAGGACAATCTTTATACGGTAGCTGTTCGGGGCGTTCAGCAGGGGCAGGACGTGTCGGAAACGACCATCGTTTCGTCGGTGAGCCGGGTGCTGGCCGCCCAGACGCAGTGGGACGAAGTGCTGCGCATTGCCCGCAATCCGGTGTTGCAAATCATTATGTCCAACACCACCGAAGTTGGGCTGAACTACGTGGAAGAAGGCATTTTCCAGCGGCCCCCGCGGTCGTTTCCGGCCAAGCTGACGGCTTTTTTGTACGAGCGGTTCCGCAGCGTGGGCGGCTCGCGGGCGAAGGGATTGGTGGTGATTCCAACCGAACTCGTGACCGACAACGGGCTGAAACTCCGCGAGGCCGTTGAAAAATTAGCGCAGTTCAATGAGTTGGGCAAGCTGTTTACAAAGTGGCTCAAATTCCACGTCCGGTTCTGCAACTCGCTCGTAGACCGCATTGTGACGCGCCCCACCAACGAAGCCAAACGGGCATTAGAGACTGAACGCGGCTACGAAGATGAGTTGCTGACGGTCACCGAACCGTATCACCTGTGGGCCATCGAGGGCGACGACCGTGTCCGAAAAGCTCTTTCCTTTGCCGATGCGTCGACGCCCCAAATTATCATCGATGAGGACATCAATTTCTACAAAGAGCGCAAACTCCGCGTCCTCAACGGCACGCACTCACTCACCATGCCGCTGGGGTATCTGCTGGGTTTGGAAACGGTGGCCGATGAGATGCGGCACCCCGCCATGAGCCGGTTCGTGGAGTCGATGATGCTGGACGAAATCGTGCCGACGGTGCCCGATTACGGCTTGCCGGGCATGGACAGAGCAGCCATCGAACAGTTCGCCCACGACGTGCTCGACCGCTTCCGCAACCCCCATCTCGACCATCTGCTCCTGAATATTTCGCTTCAGGAAACGGCCAAAATGCAGGCCCGCAACGTGGCAACAATCCAACGTTATTACGCCCAATTCAACGCCGTCCCGACCCGTATGGCCCTGGGTTTTGCGGCCTATCTGCTGTTTATGAAAGCCGTTCGGGAGGAGAACGGCCAGTTTTTCGGTGAAATCGGCGTGGGAAAAGGCGTCGTCACGTACCCCATCCGCGACGAGCGGGCGGCTTATTTCTACGGCGACTGGAAGACCGTCAAAACGACCAAACCCGATACCATCAGCACGTTCGTGGCCAGTGTACTCTCGGACCTGACGCTGTGGCAGGCTGATCTGAGCACCCTGCCGGGCTTTGCCGATGCGGTGGCCAACAACCTCCGGGCACTGTTGGCCGACGGAGCCGCAAAAACGCTGGATAAGTTGACCGGAACGACTACCGACGCGCCAGCCATGTAGTTTTTCTGTTTTTACCATTGTCCCCGGTCAGTGAACGCGCATGTTCGCTGACCGGGGACGTTTCGTTCACCGTTCGCCCAACGGACATTTCCGGCTGCGGGGTTGTCGCCAACTCAGCGGTATTACAACGACCAAAAACCAGATCATCACGAAAACGAACAGGCTACTCCTCCGCCATTATGTCACAGCCGCAGCCCTGCTTCACCCTCGTCGGTGGTTTATCGGCCTGCGGACCGATCTGCTCTTGCGGACCAAAAACCCGGACATGGGCATCCGCCCCGACCAATATCCCATCATGTACTTCTCCGACAACACCCAGGTTTACGGTATGCTGTCTTCGGTAGACCGGCGGGCCGATGCGCGGGTAGCCCCCCGGCCGATCTCACCAAACCCGCGATTGGCCGGAAACGGTTGGCCACACCGACCGACAGCGTTTATAACTTCCTTAAATTAGGGAATCGACGGTATCTGCACAGCGTCAAAGCAAGCCCAAACGGTCAGATTCCGACGCCTGATGCGGCCAATCCGAACGCGGCCCGAGCCGAAGGCAAGCTGAATGCCACCGGCCTCAGTTCGACAAAAGATTATCTGTTTGTGACCCCGAACGGCCCCGAGTTCGGCACCGTAAAGGACTCCGTCGAGTGCATGGCTCTCCACGAGATGGACGCCTTCAATCACGTAAAAGAAAGAACGAAGTATCCGGCGGTGTTGTGCGTGGGCGGCATGAACGACCCGCGCGTGACTGGGTGGCAACCGGGTAAATTGGCCGCTGCGATGCAAACCGCCACTGCGTCGGGCAAGCCCGTGCTGATGCAGGTCAACTATGACAATGGCCACTTCACGGAGGACAAAAAAGTGACCTTCCGCAACTTCGCCAACATGTACGCCTTTGGCCTCTGGCAGGCGGGCCACCCCGACTTTCAGCCGAAAGTGGTAGTCAGGAAGTAGCCAGGCACTTGCTCTGACCAAGCCGGATTATGCAAACCCGTATGTGCCAATCGTTGCTTATTACGCTGCACGCCTGCTGTGCAACCGCACTCAGCCGCCGAAAGCGTCGGCCCGCCCACCGAACGCCGACGGGCGGGCCGACGCTTTCGGCGGTTGTGGGTAATAATAACCGGTATATTCGCGCTGTTGCTCCTGATTGCGGCTGTCGCCTGACCGACAGCCGACGCAAGAATACGCTGTATGATACTCCACTGCGATAACTGCACCGTCCGGTCGTGGCAACCGGGCGACGAGAATAGTTTACCCGAACACGCCAACAACCGGGCTGTCTGGCTCAACCTGCGCGATCAGTTTCCCCATCCCTACGCCCCCGACGACGCCCGGCAATGGATAACGTCTGTCGTTGGCCGACATCCCGAAACCAACTGGACCATCGACGTGGCGGGCGAGGCCGTTGGGGGTATTGGGGTCAGGTTGCACAACGACATCGAACGCGGCACCGCCGGGATTGGCTACTGGCTTGGCGAGGCCCACTGGGGACGCGGTATCACTACAACCGCCCTTCGTACGGTAACGGCCTACGCGTTCGGGCAGTTTGATCTATTGCGCATCTACGCGGTTCCCTTCGTTCGCAACGCGGCTTCGGTGCGAGTACTCGAAAAAGCGGGCTATCAGTACGAGGGCACGATGCGATACAGTGCCATCAAAGACGGCATTGTGCAGGATCAACATCTGTATGCCCGTATCAGATAGAACAGGGCGATTTCTCCTTTGTATTGAAACCGTTCGTATGCTAAACTACCGCCTGCTTTTTCTGCTCATCCCGCTCATAACGAACGCGCAAAAACCCGTTGCCCCCGCCCTCCTGACCGACCCGGCGGGGGCATTGACAACCTACCGCGCCAACCTGACCAACCTGCGGCTGGAACATTCCAACCACCGCAACGACCTGCCCGACCTCCGCTTTTTTCTGTTCGGCATGGGCGACCGGCTCAAACTCATCTACCGCGACGGACGGCTGATTAACGCGCTGACGGGCAACATCGAAGAGCAGTGGAACGTGGAGAAAGCGGTGATTATTCCCTCTGAGTACACGGTGGCACTTGACCTGACTGACCCGCCCGCCGGACAACCCCGGACAGTGCAGATTCGCGAAGATGAAAACGGCGTCTGGATTTTGCAGCCCGGCAAACGCTCCCGCCTGATTCCCGGCACCCGCAGCCCGTTGGTATTACCCCGTTTTGCGAATAATGCTTACGGGCCGATACTGCGCGTACTGCACCAGGAGGTGCTCATCAACGTCATCTACGGGCGGCCCGTGCCCAACTTCATGGTGTATGCCAAACCGTGGTATCGGGATGCCGCGCTGATGGCGATGGTCCTGCGCGAAACGGGTAATCTACGGCTGATCCGCGACTGGATTCTGGCCCTGCGCGACCCCTTCGACCGCAACAACCACGGCATTGCCGAAGCCGACAATCCGGGTCAGGTGCTGTTTTTGGTATCGCTGGTATCGGACAGGACTCATCCGGTGGTGCAGGTCGCGCTGGATTCGGTAAAGCAATTTCGGAAGGGGAATTACATTGTCGGCAAGACCGATTACGCCGGGCATCCCGTTTTCCAGACCAAATGGCTGAAATACGGCCTCAAGTCGCTTGGTCTGCCCGATCCATACGTCATCCCCGAACAGTACGACAGCTACTCATCGCTGTTCTGGTGGGACTATACCGGCGAACACGTATCGGCGACCTCCGCCGGAAAGAAGGAGTTTGACGACGGGTTAAGCACAAACTACCCGTATTTAGCCTGGGCCGAAGATCATTTTTATGACCGGGCGAAGCCGGAGAAGCGCGGTATTGTGGGTAATCCGGACTACCCGCTGAGTTGGGAGCAAAACGCCAGCGACGCCCATTACCCCGGCATGACCGTGCTGGAAAAGGGTTTGGTGAAGCAGCGACTGGCATTCCC
>JAYTAC010000256.1:0-1673 GCA_043737755.1 Spirosoma sp. | reverse complement strand
TCAAGCCTCAGGCTGCTATATCGTTGGCCTTAAAGCCAATCAGGCCATATTGTATCGTTACTGTATCTGCCATTGCCTGCTGGCTAAACCGACGTATGAATGCACCTCAGACTGGGAGCGAGGCCATGGTCGGCTGGAACAACGAGCGTACCAGTGCTTTAGCTAGATAAGGCCGTTTTTGCCCCGCGTTGGGGGAAGGCAGGCTTTCAGACCCTGATCCGGGTCAAGCGTATCCGGCAGGTTCTAGCGGGTGGTGGGCTGACCGAAGCGATCAGTTATTATTGGAGCAATTTGCCAGTGAACCAACCCATGGATGGGGCTGATTTATGTGGGGCTATTCGCGGTCATTGGCGGGTAGAAACGATGCATTATCGACGCGATGTGATCTTGTCTGAAAACGCGCTTCGGACCGGAAAAGCGGAGTAAGTCGTCTTGTAAGTAGCCTTAGAACCCTGACAGTGAATTTATTACACCGATTGAAGCCCAAGAATATGGCTGCACAACTCGACGATTTCGCTGACATTTTTTCTTCCCTACTTCAGTTTATGAAAACCGAAGCTGTTTTATAAGAAAGCCCTGCGTAATCATATGTCCTGCCCGCCTGTTGGAAGGGCGTAAAATCTTTCTGGATTGTATTCATTTATTGACACGGCACGAACCCGGCAATGAACTTCACGTTGTTCCGGAAGTGAAGATACCAGATGGTAATATAGATTTCGTTTTGGTATCCGCAAGGCAAGGTAAAGTGCGCGATTTTGTGGGTATTGAGTTACAAACGTTGGATACTACTGGTACTGTTTGGCCAGAGCGTCAGCGTTTTCTACAATCTGTCGGCATCCCGGTACCTGACCCGGCTAACGATAAATATGCCATGAATTGGAAAATGACCGCCAAAACTATTTTGGTGCAGCTTCACCATAAAATACAGACGTTCGAGCATTTGAACAAGCATTTGGTACTGATTATTCAAGATCCTCTGATCAGCTATATGCGTAAAGAGTTTGCTTTTGGTCATGTTTCCAACCCTGCGCGAATTGGAGATTCGATGCATTTTCATGCCTATCAATTTATTCAGGCCTCAGACCGAAACTATGCGTTACAACTCAACGAGCGGTTAAGCACAGATGGTGCAGGCATTGCTGCTTGTCTTGGACTGCGGGCAGAAGCAGCGGTAGAACTGGAGATGATTGTTAAAGTCCTTGAAAAGAAGATATCAGATCGTACCAAACTGTCAATCTAAGCAGCCAATTCCTCGCCACTTTTACGTGTCGGGTCGATTTGTACATCACCGGGACGCTGCGTGCTTTTCACTGTCCTCACAAATGCGTTGTCTGTCGCCCGAAACCTTCTTTTCGCTGGCTCACCGGATACCCGCTGCCGCTCGAAACCTGCTTCGTTTTTAGACTTGACCAACGCCGGGTTGACAGTCAGTCCTCCGCTCGATTGTCAGGAAAGCATCGGGTACAAGGTAAGCCAGCAGTCCACAAGCAACGAAACGTTCAGCAAGCGGAAGGTATGCGTCTTGCTCAGATCAGTGGAAGATGCCATTCGATCACGCCACCACAATACGGCCTGATTAGTTCACCGCCCGCCAGAGTTCCAATGGCCGGTCGGTGCTCATGATGTCGGCCCCGTTTTCGGCGAAGGTCCGGTACGTCTGATCACCTTTGGCA
>JAYTAC010000255.1:0-1675 GCA_043737755.1 Spirosoma sp. | reverse complement strand
GCGGTCGAGGGGCAGTACAACACCGCCACCGGCATCTCCAATTTTCAGCGCCGGGCCACCGTCGACACGCCCAAATACCGCCTGACCGGCGATTCGCTCTATTACGATAACGTGTCGGAACTGGGCATCGCCAGAGGCAACGTCATCATGGTCGCCAAAGACCGCAAAGCCATCGTCACGGGTGAGCACGTCCGCTACAACGGCAAAGCGGGCATTTCGCGCGTTACGGGTCGCCCGGTAGCCAAAAGTCTCGCCACCGAAGCCACAAAAGATACGCTCTACCTGCGGGCCGACACGCTGTTTCTGTTCGACAATAAGCTGACGAGTACGCGCCGGTTGCTGGGCCAGAAAAACGTGTTCGTCTACAAATCCGATCTGCAAAGCAAGTGCGATTCGCTCATCTACGATACGGCCGACTCAACGATCTACTTCTTCAAGAAACCCATCGTCTGGAGTCAGAACAAATACCAGATGGAAGCGGATACGATGCGGGCATTGCTCAAGAATAACCGCATCAACACGATGTTTCTAAAGACGAAATCGTTCGTCATTTCACTCGACACGCTCAGGAATTACAATCAGATCAAAGGCCGCACCATAACGGCGTATTTCGTCTCGAAACTCGTTCCGGCGTCAACGGCGGCTCTTGTTGTAGTCCAGCCCGGAAAGCCAGTCCCGAAGGCGACCGCCACGGCGTCGGCCAAGCCAAGTCTGCCTGCGTCGGCCCTGCCCCGCGTCAAAGTTGCAGCAACCCCGGCGCGGGAAGAAACGAGTTTGAATCGGGTGGTTGTGGAGGGCAACGGACAAAGTATTTACTATGCCGTGGATGACAAGAATAAGCTGATCGGCCTGAACCACGTCGAGTCGAGCCGCATGACGATGGAGTTTACCAATAATAAGGTAGGGCAAATCCGGTTTTACGGTCGGCCCGATGCGCAGCTTATTCCGCCCAAAGAATTTACCGACGATACCCAGAAATTAGACGGGTTTCGCTGGCGGGAGAGCGAGAAACCAACGAAGGGTCAGGTACTGTGGCTCGAAACGCCCCCTACCGAACAACCGGTGGCTAAAAAACCCCTGAAAATCAAGGGGTCTGTTAAACCATTGGCCCGAAAAAACGTTCAAAGAGGTAATAATTAACAAGTTTGGCAATTTTTTTGCCGTGAACCCGTTGACTTTCTCTTTTATCCTGAATAGGTTTGTAGTCAATAGTGTGACCGAAATAGACTTTCATGAAACAAATTATACTTATTGGGTTACTGACTGGCTCGTTAATGGCAACAGTTCCGCTCCGGGCGCAGGTCGCCCCGCGTGATTCTGAAGCCCGAAAAGGCAGTCGGCTGGAGTTGGGCCGGACGGCTTCTACCCGCAAAAGCAGTACGCCGGTTGTAACTTCCCGGCGGTTTCAGATGGCACCGGAACCGGTTCTGTCAGGCCTTGACCGCTCGGTGGCAACCCGCAAAAACAAGGCGATCAACGAGCATTACCGGTCACTGATGCTGACGCAGCCGGGAGCAAAAACCGGAACTCGCCCGGCCACTGCCGAAGCAAACTCAGTTGCCACCGCCGACCGCTCCGCTCCCGAGCAGGAAAACAGAACGGAAAACCGTCTGTATGCCAACGACCGCCTTTGGGTGTCGAACGTGTATCCAAATCCGGCCGATGACGTTGCCGA
>JAYTAC010000254.1:0-4375 GCA_043737755.1 Spirosoma sp. | reverse complement strand
AGTCGGGCGGCTACGCGGGCGACGTAGAAAAAATGACGATCCGGCGGCTGAACTTCGTCGCGATCCTGACCGCCCTTGCTGCCTTAGCTGACGGCTCGCATGCACGGGAGGGTGTGACCGATCAGGTAATTACCCAGTACCAGGCGATTCCTGAAAACAGCCGAACCCTGTTCGACGTGCTGATCCGCAATGCAACGGTCGTGCGGGGTGGTAAACCCATAACGCTTGACATTGGCATCAACCGAGAGGAAATCAACACGGATTCGGCCAGAACTTTCCACTACAAAAGCGTGATTGAAGACATGGGCGACCTGTCGACGTTTCACGGGCTGGAAGAAATCGACGCCACCGGCCTGACGCTGATGCCCGCCCGTGTTCACGCCGATGTGATCGACTCGGCGGGGGTGTTGCGCAACCTCGATTTGCCCACGCTCAGGCAGGAGGGCGTGACCGTATTTAGAATCCATAAAGCAAAGAAAAGCAGCTATCCCACGCAGCCGGTGCATCTGCTGCACGACGGAAAATTACCCGCTCGCCCGCTTGCCGTGGGTCAGATTCCGACCTTCCTGCTGAAACGGGGCAACCGGATTCAGTACAACTTCGTCAATGGCTTTTGGACGGATAATACGATAAGTGCAACTACGAACGGCAATGGTATCACCGAATAAAATATTGTTATATACACGCCGATCAGTAGAAAATATATGTATAAGAGTAATAAACAAAATTACTATTGGCTTTATACCGGCCGGGTTAAGCGATTGACTTTTAGGTTGTTGCCTGTGTATCTAAATATAATTCAAGCGTAATATTGGCGTAACGTTGGCGTAACATTGGCCGGGTAGCTTTGCAAAGCGAAAGCGATACCAGACTAACCAACATGAAACGGAACGTACTATTTACCTTATTTTATTTTATTCCCTTTGCCATTCTGGCGCAGACCGGGACTGTCAGCGGCATCATCAAAGACGGTAAAACCAAAGAAGCGCTGATCGGCTGCACCGTCCAGATTGGCGGCACCCAACTCGGCACCACCACCGATATTGAAGGAGCCTTTACCCTTGCCAACGTACCCGCCGGACCACAAAGCATCATCATCTCGTACGTATCTTACCAAACCAAAACCATCCCCGGCGTCCGGGTCGAGTCGGGTAACACGACTACGATTGATACCGAGTTGGACGAGGAAGGCAAATCACTCCAGGAGGTTGTGGTGCGGGCCAGCCGGGCCACGAACACCGAGATTGCCGTCATTACCGAGATCAAGCAATTGAAAGCCCTTGCCGTGGGTATTTCGGCCCAGCAAATTCAGAAATCACAGGACCGCGATGCCGCAGCCGCCATTCGCCGGGTGCCGGGTGTGAGCATCGTCGACAACCGCTTTGTACTGATTCGGGGACTGGGAACACGCTACAACAACGTACTTATTAACGACGTAATCGCGCCCTCGACCGAAGTTGAGTCCCGCTCATTCTCGTTCGACATTGTGCCCAGCAATATCCTCGACCGGATGATCGTGTACAAATCCGGCTCAGCCGAATTGCCGGGTGATTTTGCCGGTGGTGTCATCAAAATTTACACGAAACGTCGGCCCGACCAAAATTTTACGGACGTTGGCGTTACGGTTGGCTACCGGGCTAACACAACCCTCGAAAACGTACAGACGCACGTTCGCGGAGGCTTGAACTTTCTTGGCCTGTGGGATGCCAAGCAGCAGATTCCGAGCAGTTTCCCAACGCGGGCCAATGATTTTAACAGTTTGAGTGCTGTACGTCGGGCCTCCTATGCCCGTCTACTGCCCAACAACTGGGCCTTAAAAAACATCACTGTTGCTCCCGACGTACGGCTTGCTGTTAACACAGGTCGTCGCTTCGATTGGGGTAACGTGCGAGTCAGCAACCTGACCAGCATTAACTACGCGCTCACAAATCAGTTCGCAAACGTTGATCTGAAGCTATACGAGAACACCACAGCCAATGATGTTCAGCAACAGTACAACGATGCTACTTATGCCCGCCAAACGCGTTTGGGACTTTTGCACAACTGGACATTTCGTTTCTCGCCCAATTTCACGCTCGAATGGAAAACGCTGTTCAACCAGTTAGGGTCAACTGAAACGGTCGTGAGAAACGGAAGCTTCGTCATTGACGGTGTCGATGTGCAGAGCTATTCGGAACGCTTTGAGAACCGTAGTATTCTGAACACGCAGGTCTCAGGCGAACACTCGCTCAGTCCGCTAAATAAGGTAAACTGGATTGCCAGCTATGGCTATTCAGGGCGTTGGGAGCCCGACTGGAAACGTGCTCAGTACACTCGTACACAAGGTGCTGTTGGTCCCGGTGGTCAGCCTGAGCCGTTCCGACTCAACATCCCTATACAACCCAGTCCGTTTAACGTGGGTCGCTTCTATTCTCAGTTAAATGAGCAAGTCGGTTCATTGATTGGTAACTATGAACACGTTTTTGGCAATCCCACCGACCGTGAGCCGAACCGTATTCGGGCCGGGATATATGGTGAAAGTCGCAATCGTGACTTTGCCGCCCGCTTTTATGGGTACGAGCGGATTGGCTTGGTCAACAACATCAGCGGTCTGAGCATTGGACAGGCTTTAGTACCTGAAAATGTGACTGGTCGGGAAGGAAGTTTTAGTCTTCAGGATGGTACTGTGGGCAATGACTCGTACAATGGGAAAACTACGTATGTTGCCGGTTATGTATCGGGAGACATTAACATCGGAGCACGGGCAAATGTGACTCTCGGTTTTCGGGGTGAGTTTTACAATCAAACGCTAAAATTGGCTCAAGCGACTACTAACCTTGTAGATAACAACATTTTCAGCCCGCTGCCATCGGTTAACTTTATATACAAATTAACCGACCGACACAGTCTGCGATTCGCTTACTCAGCTACGGTGAACCGGCCTGAACTGCGTGAGTTAGCTCCCTTTCGGTATTATGACTTTGCCCGGCAAATCGAAGTTATTGGGAATACGAGACTCAAAACGGCTACTATCCAGAACTTCGACGCTAAGTATGAATTTTACCCTACCCCCAACGAGTTAATCTCGATTACCGGCTTCTACAAAGACTTTCGCAATCCGATTGAATCATTTCTGGTCCCAATTCCCGGAAACTTCATCTTCACGTTCGTGAACGCGCTGTCTGCCCGGAATTATGGGGTAGAAATTGAATTTCGCAAAAGCTTTGCCAATTCGGGTAGTGCGTTCCTTCAGAATTTGCAGATCGTTGGAAACGCTTCGTACATAAATAGCCGGGTAACAACGGGCGATGTTATTGAGGTGCCGGGAACCAGCGGAGGGATCGAACGTGTGGGCAACAGCACTGACCGGAACCGGGCATTGGCCAATCAGTCGCCATATCTCATAAATGCTGGGTTGTACTATGCCAACCCCACTTCAGGGTGGCAGTACAATTTGCTCTACAACGTGGCCGGACCTCGCATCTTTCTGGTGGGTAATATTGAAGACCCAACAACGTACGAAATGCCTCGGCATGTGGTCGACTTTAACGTTAGCCGAACGTTCGGAAAGCAGTTTGAAATGCGTCTGGGTATTCAGGATATTCTTAATGCTCCTTTCCGTTTCTCCCAGGATTACAACGGAGACCGTAAGATCGGAAGCGACGTAACGTCCCGTAGCGCAACGGCCGATCAGGATTATATTAAGTATCGCCGTGGTCAGTATGTGACATTAACGGGTGTGTACACGCTTGGTCGTCGGATCATTGTGCCTTAAAAATTTAACACTCAACGAAACCAGTAATCAATTTAAACCAAACTGTTCTATGCAATTCATCAAGCGCTTCCAGCACCATCTGCTTTTAGCAATGGGTCTGATGGTATCCATCTCGGCCTGTAAGAATGACGATCAGCCAACACCTGATCCGCTCTCCATTACAAGCATCAATCCAACATCGGCTCCGTTAGGTGCGGCAGTTGTTATCACCGGTACAAGTTTCAATGCCACCCCAGCAAGCAACACCGTCGTATTTGGGGGTAATGCCATCGCCCAGGTTACGGCTGCCAGCGCGACGTCGCTGACCGTAGTTGTGCCAGCGAACGCTCAGAATGGAGTAGTATCGGTTACGTCGGGCGGGGTAACCGTTCAGTCGCCATCAGCAAGTCCCTTCACGGTGGGCAACCGTCCGGTGGAAACACTACCCAACTCAATCACAGCCAGCAGAACACTTACTGCGGGCACGATCTATGCATTGAAGGGCTATGTTTACGTAACAAACAACGCCGTGCTGACAATTGAGCCGGGTACTATTATCCGGGGCTTCAACGCCAGTCAGGACCCTGAAGCACTGAATCACCCCGGCACGTTGATTATTGAACGGGGAGCACGCATAGAAGC
>JAYTAC010000253.1:0-4379 GCA_043737755.1 Spirosoma sp. | reverse complement strand
TAGGTGAACGGAAAAACCTTAAATTAGAAAGCGCAACTAAATTTGACTGTGGTGTAGCGGTTTTAGTTTATCACCTTTGATCGTAAAAATCTCTAAATGAAAACAACATGAACCCGAGAAAAGTAATCTTTCAAATCGGTGTGTCGCTCGACGGCTTTATACAGGGTCCAAACGGCGATTTGGAGTGGATGTTTATCAACCTTAGATTCAAGAATCAACTGCAACAGTCTCAGAGGCTGTTGCAGTTGATTCTTGAATCTAGGGTTGATAAATCTACGGGGCAACATTTTTTTTACCAAGTGATGTACGTTACCCTTTCGTTAAAGGGTTGAGTTGCCGGAGGGTCAACGGACAACAACGGCTAAGGCATAGGCGCATCTAGGAAATCCATTAGCATCGGTAGCAGCCAGTCGGCCCGTGTTTTGGGCAGGCGGTGATCCGTGCCGGGAAGTATGCCGAGTTGGGCGTTCGGAATCAGGCGGAACAGTTCCACGGCGTGTTCCGGGCAGATAACATCCGCGTCGCCGATCATAATCAGCGTGTGCGCATTGATCGCCCTGAGGTCATCGGGTTGCCAGCCGGGGAATGTCACCGCCATCTGAATCACCTTCCTGACCAGCGCGGGCCAGTCCTCCGGGTGCGGGGCCACGCTCAAGTAAGCGGCCTTCAGGCGTTCCATGTCATCATCATCGGGGCCAACGGACTTGATGCCGTCCAATGCGCCGGGAACGAACCCGTCATTGTTGTAATTAGTGCCGACGATAATGAGTTTGCCTACCAGTTCAGGGTGCCGGATGGCGATTCCCAGGCCAACGTTGCCGCCATCGCTGTGGCCGAAAAAGTCGGCCTGTTCCACGTTAAGGTGCCGTAGCAGGGCCGCCGTATCATTGGCCATTTGCGAAAAACGCAACGGGCGGTCTGTGTCGGCGGTGTGGCCGTGTCCCTGTTGTTCCACCGCGATTACGCGCCGGGATGTTGCCAGGGTCGGCAGCACGGCCCCAAAGGTGATGTCTATGGTTGTCCAGCCGCCATGCAGCAGCACCAATGGCCGGTTCGTAGACTGGTTTTCATCGTGGCTTTCACCATGAATCTCATAATAGAGCCGGAGACCATTCACCAAAAAATAGCTCCTTGCCCGGTTATTCCCTGCGTCCGGAATCCCGGCGTTGGCAGCGGTTGGCTGTTGGGTAGTGGTATTGTCGTTGTTGGTCACGCTGGTTTTTCGTTGAGTTCGGTGTTTCGATTTCTGAGTAAGCCGATACCCAGCACTATCGTTGACAAAGCCAACACCCCGATACCTGCGTACAGAATGGCGATAAGCTGGGTCGGTTGGGTGACGTTCGACCCGGCAGCCGCACCGAAAAATCCGCCACTAACCAGCACAGCCGCCACCGGAAAGCCGATCCGAACCGCCCAATTGAGCGCGGTCGGTAGCCGGGCGTGGTCGGCAAGCAACTGAGCGACCAACGCCAGAATGACCAGCACCCCGGCATGGGCGTGACCCGCCCGGAACATACTTCGCTGAAAATCAGTCAGCGATGCGTCAGACCAGCCTGCTACCAGCGTGAGCAGAAAATAGCCCCCGTACATAATACTGGGGACTGTCAGGAGGGTAATGCCACAAAACAGCTTGCTGAGACGGCTCATAATTAGTTGCGGGGATAAATGCCTGACCGCAAATCTCGGCTGAGTTTCCGGGCCAAACCAGTACAACGATCATCCCGGTACCTGATCATTGTCATACCCGGCGATGGAGCAATACGTTAATTTTGTTCCTAAATCAACTCAACGCATGAGACCATTTCAGATCAAGCTCCCCCAGCAAACGCTCGATGACTTGCAGGCGCGATTAACCAACACCCGCTGGCCCGACGAAATGTCGGATACGGGTTGGGAATTGGGTACCAACCTGTCTTATCTGAAAGAACTGGTTCAGTACTGGCAACAGGGTTTCGACTGGCGAAAACAGGAAAAAATGCTGAATCAGTTTGCCCATTTCCGCACGGAGGTGGACGGATTCGGATTGCACTTTATCCACGAACGAGGCAAGGGCGAAAATCCGATGCCGTTGTTGCTGAGTCACGGCTGGCCCGATTCGTTCTATCGGTTCTACAAACTCATTCCGCTGCTAACCGATCCGGCAGCGCACGGCGGACGGGCCGAGGATACTTTCGATGTGGTCGTGCCGAGTTTGCCGGGTTACGGTTTTTCAGATAAGCTCTCAAAAACAGGGGGGTATACTGGATGGACAGCTAATCTGTTTCAGAAACTAATGACCCAACTGGGGTATCCGCGCTTTGCCGCGCACGGGGGCGACGTGGGTAGTGGCATCACCGAAGCCTTGGCGATGAACCACGCCGATTCGCTAACGGGTATTCACCTCCTCGACGTACCGTATTGGCACCTGTTCGCCATATCACCCGACGACCTCTCGGAAGTCGAAAAAAAGTACCTCGAAACGGGGCAGCAGTGGCAGATGCAGGAAGGAGCCTATGCCATGATTCAAGCCACTAAACCGCAAACCCTCGCCTACGGCCTGAACGACTCGCCAACGGGACTGGCAGCCTGGATGCTGGAAAAATTTCAGTCGTGGAGCGATTCTGGGGGTAATATAGAAAACCGCTTCACGAAGGACGAACTGCTGACCAATATCATGCTCTATTGGGCTACGGAAACGGTTCGTTCCTCGTTTACGCCCTATTTCGACGAAGACGAGAAGTCACCGCCAAAACCGGGTAAAATCAATGTACCGACCGGCGTGTCCATTTTTCCCAAAGACATTGTACCGGCCCCCCGCGAATTTGCCGAGCGGTTTTATGATCTTCAACATTGGGTCGAAATGCCGAGCGGAGGCCACTTTGCCGCGCTGGAGGAACCTGAATTACTGGCCGAAGACTTGCGGGCTTTTTTCCGGCCATTGCGGGAGAAATAGCGGTAACTAAGAGCCACCATGAGTCAATTTCAACGTTAATTTCGGGAACGTTTAATTATGAAAGAGTTAAAACTAAGAGCCACCATGAGTCAATTTCAACACCACGATGTAGCGATTGATTACCACGTTTCGGGAAGTATACCAGGCGATCCTGAGGCGGTCACATTGCTGTTTGTTCATGGGTCATACATTGACCAGACGTATTGGGCAGAGCAGGTCAGCTATTTCAGTCCACGTTATCAGGTCGTGACGCTGGATCTGCCCGGACAAGGTCAGTCGGGACGAAACCGAACCGACTGGAGCATCGAGGGCTATGGCGATGATGTGGTGGCCCTGATAAAGCAGTTGAGCTTGACCCGCGTCATTCTGATTGGCCACTCGATGGGCGGTGCTGTGGCTTTGGAAGCAGCTGTAGCCTATCCGCAACCCATACGTAGTCTGATTGCTATTGACTTTTTCAAGAATGCCGCCACAGCCCCGCCCGATGAGTACCGGAAACAAATCAGATTAATTGAGCAAGGGCTGGAAACTGATTTCACCGACACCAACGAGCAATATGCCCGCCAGTCGTTAGTAACGCCCAACACCCCAATCTGGCTGACCGACCGAATTGTCGCGGCTTTCCGGCAGGCGTATCCTCCGATGGGTCAGGCGACCACGAAACAGTTGTTCGGTTATTATGAACGGGAACAGGAATTGCTGCCGCAATTGCCCGTTAAGCTACACCTGATTAACGTTGATTACCAATCAACTAACGAGGAGCCGTTGCGTAAGTACGTCAAAGCAGGGTATGACGTAATTCAGTTGCCCGGCACCAGCCATTACCCGATGCTCGAATCGCCGTCGCTACTCAACAAGGCTATCGAACACGTGATTGCAGAAATTACCAGATGAGCATTTAACTGCGCTACGATAAAACGGCATTCTTCAACCTCGGTAACCTTATTGAATGCGCCGATACCAAGCGACTCTTTGGGCAACCGCACGAAGAGTCGCTTGGTATCGGGCAGGAAGTTTGGGTGAAGATCAGGCTCAGTCTGGCATGAGGGGCAAGCCGTTTGTCGAAAATTTCTTGGGACACCCCAGGACGGGTCGCGCTTTATCGTGATCGACAAGGTGAGTGGGCAGGTGGTGGTCGATGCCCCAATGGGAGGTTTTTCTGAACGCTGATCGGGTAGGAGGGAAGTGACCAAAGATGGGCCTTTCGGCGTTTAAAAAAACCGTTCATTTTAGTTGTTCAATATTTTTGGCCTTGCATTGGTTTTACTGAACGGTTTGTCAAGAGTATCAGAAAGACAATAAGGATTGTTAAGACGAACACAGAACCTTGAGCCGCTCACAACCATGAGCAGGGCTTTCTTATAAAAACGGGCAAGTAGCCGTTAGCCCTACTTTTGTGGTTGCAACACGACAAAGCCATGACTGCCACTGCTTGCCCAATCAAAAC
>JAYTAC010000252.1:0-1682 GCA_043737755.1 Spirosoma sp. | reverse complement strand
GCTCCAACCGGGCCAACTTAGACTACCTGCTGTTCAACATTCTCAATCCAAGCGGGGAGATTCAGGACGATTACAAGATGGTGGTCGTGACCACGCGCGACGGTCGTACCTACACCGGCAATGTGGCGTCCGAAAACGAGCGGCAGGTGCGGATGCGGGTGGTGGGTCAGGACGTGGTCGTGCTCAACAAGTCCGACATTCAGTCGCGGGAGGTGACGCCGGTGTCGATGATGCCCACGGGTTTGCTGGAAACGCTGACCGATAAAGAAGTGGTGGATTTGGTGGCGTTTATGCGGACGACCGAGCCGGTAAAGACCGTCAAAACGGTGAAGCCCTCGTCGGCCCGAAACAGCCGGTGAGGTGAGCGGTAAGTGAGTTGGCCGTCTCGCCTAATGGTATGGCTACGGTAGCTACAACTGGTTACGCAGCCAAAATTTTCACCATTTCAGCCGGTGTCACCACGGGCAGTCGGGATTGATCGGCTGCTCTGAAATCCTTCGTGTTGCCCGTAACCATGTACTGGATAGCCGGGTTGGTCAGCGCAATCTGGTACTGAAAGGCGTCCTCCAAATCGCTGATGTCAGTCAGTTGGTTAGCCCTGACAAACGTATCTTTATCCGCATTGGCTACGTCTACCAACGTCAGGAAGTTGCTCAGCGCGTTTCGGAGTGCCCGTCCGCGCTTTCCAGCCCGGTGCAGTACGTAGGCTACGGTGTAAACAGACCCGGCAGAAACGCAAACGGTGATCCGGCTTTCTTCGGCTGCCAGAAACAGATCCGTTGCTTCCTGAGCATACGTATCCTCCCGATCTAAGAGCCAGTCCAGAACCACGTTCGTATCCAGAAAAATAATCATGATCCGTGCCGGTCTTTGTGCATCATATCCCGAATCTGCTTATCGGTCTTCCGACTTAGTGAACCCTTAGCAATACCCCGCAGGGCGAGCGCATTGGGTACCGTCCGGGCTTCGTGTCCGGCAGGATTGATGTCTGCGGAAGTTAGCAACTGCTCAATCATTGCCGATAGCGATTGCTGTTTGTTTCGGGCCAACCGTTTGGCGTTCATCACTATTTTCTCGTCGACGGTAAGCGTTAGTTTGACTTTGGTCATATACGTATGATTTTTTGTTCTTCGTAAATATACGTATTCTTGCTGTATGTTCTCCCGGCTGCTTCTCACCCAACCAACAAACCCCGCTGAGTGATGCGAACTCTCTTTCTTGGGCTGATTATCCTGCTTTTCCCTGGGCAAACCCGCGCCCAGCAGCGTTTTGCCGACCTCGGTGATTTTCGACTCGAAAACGGGCAGACAATCCAAAACTGTCGCATCGGCTACCGGACGTTCGGGACGCTGCGCACGATTGGGTCGCCCGGCCGGTCCAACGCCGTCCTAGTGCCGACGTGGTTTACGGGGTCGTCGCAGGCGAAAGCGTTCGTGGCGAGTCCCGGTGGCGTGGCCGACAGTACCCGCTACTTCACCATCGTGGTCGATGCGCTGGGTAACGGCGTGTCGTCGTCGCCCTCCAACAGCACGGCCCAGCCGGGGGCACAGTTTCCGACCTTCAGCATCCGCGATCTGGTCCGGTCGCAGCACGAGTTGCTGACGAAGATTCTGAAAATTAATCACCTGTACGCTGTGATGGGCATTTCGATGGGCGGGATGCAGTCGTTTGAGTGGATGGTG
>JAYTAC010000251.1:0-4386 GCA_043737755.1 Spirosoma sp. | reverse complement strand
TAAGGATGAAGTTTTGAGTTTAGTCTGAGCACTTTTGTACTTTACCCCGAAATATGAAGATGGTTCATCGACAACCGTCGTGCGAAAAACGGTTACATTAAACAATTTAAGGGGTGTGCGGTAGAACGTGGTTCATCGGTAACCGTCGTGCTGTGTTTATATTATGGAAACACCCCGCGACGTCAAAGGCGAATCACTCGTTAAGCTATTATTTAAGCATTTCGGTTACGAACAAACCCGGCAGGAGGGTAGCCATCTGCGCCTGACAACCACACAAAATGGGACGCATCACCTAACTGTTCCAAAGCATAACCCGGTCAAGATTGGCACACTGAACAAAATTCTGTCACATGTCGCAATGCATTTTGGTCTGACGTGCGATCAAGTTGCTGGACGGCTGTTTCAATAGCAAAGAAATATCGAAGCGATTCATCGGAATACCGGTACACCGTCTTCAACAGTATAAACATCTTCCTCAGAGTCCCGAAGAAAAGCAAAAGAAGGATTAATAGTCATCGCCTGTAACCATTCGGCCGTTTCTAACCGCTCGTCTACTAAAACGACTACTCTCGCCCGTCGATTACGGATCAAAAGTGGTTGGTCGAGGTGAAGTTGGCCCATGTCATCAATCCGGGCGGTTGTTTCAAATGCCTGCATAGTACACGAGTTGATTGATGGTGAAGATACGTTCTTACCGCTCTATCCATACTGTTTTTACGTTCACGAATTCTTTCATGCCGATCTCGGACAGTTCGCGGCCGAAGCCGGAGTTTTTGATGCCGCCGAACGGTACCCGCACGTCGGAACGCATCAGTCCGTTCACGAATACTGACCCTGCCTGAATTTGCCGCGCCAGCCGGTCGGCCCGGTCCAAATCCCGAGTCCACAGAGCCGAACCGAGACCAAAATCGGATTGATTGGCCAATCGGATGGCATCGGCTTCGTCTTTCGCTTCGATCAGGGCGGCCATCGGCCCGAATGTTTCTTCGTCGAACGCGGCCATACCTGGTTTGACCCGGTCCAGCAAGATCGGTTGAACGTTGCACCCGTTTCGTTGCACCCCGCCCGTCAGTAGTTTTGCTCCTTTGACTACCGATTCGTGACACTGCCGCTCAATGGCGTCGGCGAGGTCGGGGCGGGCCATTGGTCCCATCGTCGTGGCATCGTCCGTCGGGTCACCCTGCCGGATTTGTTGGATGTGGTGCAGCACGAGTTCGGCAAATTGCTTTTTCACGGATTTCTCCACGATGAACCGCTTGGCGGCAATGCAGCTTTGCCCCGCGTTCTGCATCCGGGATTTTACAGCGGTCTCGGCGGCACGTTCCAGGTCGGCGTCGGCCAGCACGATTAGCGCGTCGGAGCCGCCCAGTTCCAGCACTGATTTCTTGATTTCGCGCCCCGCAATACTGGCTACCGACGATCCCGCCCGGCCGCTGCCGGTCAGCGTAACCGCTTTGACCCGCCGGTCTTTTAGCAGCCCTTCAACGGGTGCCACGTCGATCAACAGGGACTGAAAAACACCGTCGGGCGAGCCGCATTGCCGGAATACGTTCTCGATAGCCAGTGCACAGCCGAACACGTTGGGCGCGTGTTTGAGCAGGCCGACGTTACCCGCCAGCAATCCCGGAATGGCGAACCGGAAGACCTGCCAGAACGGAAAATTCCACGGCATGATGGCCAGCACCGGTCCCAGCGGCTGGTACGTGATGAAGCTACGATGAGCATCAGTTTCGATGATATAGTCGGCTAAGAACGATTCGGCGTGGTCGGCATAGAAGGTGCAGCCACCAGCGCATTTTTCGACTTCAGCGACGGCTTCCCGGCGCGTTTTACCCATCTCCGCCGTAATCAGGTCGCCAAGCGACTGTTTATTGGTGGTGAGGTATTGACCCACTTTCCGCAGATAACCGACGCGCTCGGCCAGCGACAAAACCGACCAGTCAGCGAAGGCGCGGTCGGCCTGCTTCAACTTGCGCTCAATGGCAGCGGGGCTGTCGGCGCGGTAGGTTTCCAGCGTTTGCCGGTTGTGAGGGTTGACGGATTGAAACATCATTCATTGTCTTTGTTTATTGGCTCTTCCGTGTCGAGCGTGTCGGCTAATTGGCGGAGGGTATCGAGCGTTTGCTCAAAACGCTCCTGCCCAACGATGCCCGCAAATTTGGCGTGGGCTTCATTCGTGCAGTCGCGGATGGCGTAGAGCAGTTCAAAGCCCCGGTCGTTCATAAATATTCGGTTCGAGCGCGAGTCCGTCTCGTTCTTCTGGGTGTAGATGTACCCTTCCGATTCCAGCAGACTGACCGTTTTGCTCATCATCTGCTTGGTGACGCAGGCCCGTTTTGCCAGTTCGTTGTTGGTGATTCCCTTTTCTTCGATATTGGATAAAAACGCCAAGTAGCTGATTTTGAAATCGGTGAAGCCCATCCGGTGCAGACGCGGCTCCATAAACGCGTCCATGTACCGCTTCATCCGCCAGATAATCCGACCGATAGCCCGTCCCCGCAATTCGCGCAACTGGTCAAAATCAACGGCTTTTTTGTCTGTTTCCACGATCATTTTGCAAGATAAGCTGAATGAGATCAACTCACGAGTAGATAACAAGACAAATATAGTCAACCGGGTTTACTTTTATCGGGTTAACTACCCATAAGAATAGTCAGCCGGTTTGGACCTGACTTTGCTAAACCTGTTCAGCGCGTCGGATTTTTCAGATCAGCTAAACACGCCCCAACTCATTCGTCAACCCGACCCGATTATGGCCACGGATACAGTAACGACAACCAAAGAAAAAAAGCACGGTGCAAACCTACTTGCCCCGCGTCATTATTGCCCTTGTGCTGCTGGTGGGCGGTTATTTTGGCTATCAGGCTTATCAGCGCAGCCAACAGTATGAATCGACCGACAACGCTCAGATCGAAGGCAATTGGGCTCCGCTGCTGGCCCGCGTCGCCGGTTACGTGCAGGCTGTCAACGTCGATGATCACGCCACCATCAAGCGCGGTCAGCCGCTCGTTACCATCGACTCGCAGGAATACGATGTCGCGCTGACGCAGGTCGAAGCCGATTATCGGCAGACGGTAGCCGACCTCGCCACGGCCCGCGCCGACCTGAAAACCGCTCGGGCTACTACCCACAACGTGACGCAGAATGCCCGCGTCGCTCAGTCAACCGCGCAGGTGCAGGCGTCCCGGCGCGACAAAGCCCGGCAGGACCTGCAACGCGATCAGAACCTGTACAAAGAGCAATCGCTGACGCGCAAACAACTCGAAGACACGCAGAACGGCGCGGAGGTGCAGGGCCGTCAGTACGAAACTAACGTGGAGCAGATCGCGCTGGCCCGAACGTCGCAGGGCGTGGCGCAGGCGGGTATTGTCCGAGCAGAGGCCAACATTCAGAAGGTGCAGGCGGTACTGAAGGTGAAGCAGGCCACCATCGACAACGCCAAACTACGTCAGGGCTACGCCCGGCTGACGGCCCCCATAGCGGGCAAAATTGGCCGGAAGAATGTGATCGTCGGGCAGTGCGTGCAACCCGGTCAAAACCTGTTCACGATTGTAGCCGACTCGACATTCCGGGTCGTGGCTAACTTCAAAGAAACGCAGTCGGAAAAGATGAAACTCGGTCAGGAAGTAAACGTCAGTCTGGATGCTTACCCTGACCTCAACATCAGAGGCCGGTTGGCGTCGGTGTCGGACGCGACCGGGGCGCGGTTTGCGCTGTTGCCCGCCGACAACGCATCGGGCAACTTCGTGAAAGTGACGCAGCGGGTGCCGGTGAAGATCGAGATTCTCAACCCGGATCGGTACAAAGACCAACTGCGCGGCTACGTTGCTTTTGCCACGTTCTGCTTCACCATGTCGACTTACAACGCCGATGCGTCGAACAGCGATTTCATCTGGGCACTTATTATTCGGGGTATCGGGCTGGCACTGGTCAATGTTCCGCTCATCAACCAGTCGGTATCGACGCTGGAGCCGCGCCAACTGCCCACCGGTATCGCCATCGTGAACATGATGCGGCAGTTGGGGGGCGCGTTTGGGGTGGCCAACACCTACGTCACGCAGCGGATGGCCCTGCACCGATACGACCTCGTCTCAAACCTTCAACCCAAAAATCCGGCTTTGGCTGAGCGACTCAACGCCATCACGCAGGGACTAATTGCGCGGGGTATCAACTCGTTCGACGCGGTGCAGGGAGCCTATAAGAACCTCGATCTGATTGTTTCACGGCAGGCACTCATGATTTCGTATTTAGATACGTTCCGATTGGCGGGCCTGTTTTTTGTGTTCTCATTCCCGTTGCTGTTTCTGCTCAAAAGCAAAAAAATGGATGCAGTGGCGGCCAAAGCCGTTGCCGCGCATTAACGCGGGTGGGGGGGCGCCAACAAGC
>JAYTAC010000250.1:0-1686 GCA_043737755.1 Spirosoma sp. | reverse complement strand
TGTGTGGGAACGTTTATGAATCTGTTGGAACGGGGATGTCTGACCTGGATCAACATGATTTGGTGAGCTTTTCTCAAGGCCGGTTTCGATCTTCCGCCACAGGTCATTTAGTGGCTTTTGATCGTCAAAGGCTTCGCGGTTGTCGCGGACGAAGCGTTCCAGATTATCTTTTTTCATTGGCTTTGTTGTTTGTACGGGCGGCTTAAGCCGCCCGGAATCAAGCAGAACATGGGCGGCTTAAGCCGCCCGTACAAGTAACTCCAGTAACCGTCTCTTTCCGCGCAGATACTGCGTTCGGGACGTTGTCTCGCTGATCTTCAGCACGTTACTAATCTCCTCGTGGTCGTAGCCCTCGAACAAATACAGCGACAGCACCACGCGGTAACCTTCGGGCAGTTGCTGCATCGCCCGCCGGACCCGCTCAACGGCCAACTGAACACCCGCTTCATCGTATGGCTCGGCGTCGGCCCAATCGGGTTGATCTGCCGAATCATCATCACCGAACTGATTCAACTCTAAGCTGACCAAATTCAGTCGACGCCCGCGCAGGTGGTTGATGGCCCGGTTAACCACAATTTGTTTTAGCCACGCCCCGAATGTGCTGTGCCCCCGGAAAGTGTTAATGTGCGTGAAAGCGTCGATAAAGGCTTCCTGCAACACATCCTCGGCTTCGGCGTCGTGGTTCACAATCCGCAAACAGACGTTGTACATGGCCTTTACGTACTGCTGGTATAGCTCATACTGCGCCCGTCGCTCACCCAGTTGGCAGCGTTTGACCAGATCGGTTTGCCGGTCTGTGGTGAGTTTCAGGTCCAAGCGGTTCGGTCGGGCGTTTAGATGAGGTTCGATACAAAGACACTAAATTAGCGGTGGCGTTGCACGGACGGCTAAATTTAAGGGTAGACCCTTGTCGTTGGGGGCTACTCTAATACCCGTTTCTTAGGTAACTTAGCGATCCGGCAACGCTGTATTTTGGCCGGATGTGCATGAACAGGATTATAAATTTCTGTCTAACGGGAACACAGCCAACCAAGACGAATTCGTGGGCACCCATCGAGATTAACGAAATTATTGACGACGTAGCTTCGTGTGCCGACATCGGCATTACTTTAGTTCACTTACATGCCCGCGACGAGAAAGGCCGTAATACGCACCGGAAAGACGTTTTTCAGCGCATAATTGAGGGCGTACGAAAACACGCACCGGACCTGCCCATTTGTGTTTCACTTAGTGGCCGCTATACGCAGGATGTTGCCCAGCGAACCGAAGTGCTGAGTCTGCGTCCCGATATGGCTTCGCTGACCATGTCGTCGATGAACTTTCCGAAACAGGCTTCGATCAACGATCCTGACACCATCCGAAGCCTGATCGACAGTATGGACAAATACGGGGTAAATCCTGAAATAGAGTGTTTTGACTCGGGGATGCTCCATTATACGAACTACCTGGTTGAGAGGAAAATACTACCTGATTTGGTGTACATCAATGTGATTCTCGGCAACTTATTCAATGCCTAATCCGATCTGGCAACGGTTAGTGCGTTGCTTCGGCAACTACCCAAAACCGCCCGGACCTGTTTTGGCGGTTTTGGTACGCACCAGTTAAAAGCAAACGTACTGGGTCTGCTCGAAGCCGATGGTATACGGATTGGTCTGGAGGATAATTTATACCTGCACGGTAAAGAAA
>JAYTAC010000249.1:0-10609 GCA_043737755.1 Spirosoma sp. | reverse complement strand
GGGCAAACTTCTCCGACATCGTGATCGTGCTCATCGCGAACACCGGCACAAACTGCCCCTGTTGGTTCACCGAGTTGGCCATCGGGTAGCCCTGCACGGCCAAGTTGACGTAAGCCGCGCCGTACTCTAAGTTCGAGATAAAGTTGCCGACGCTGTAGTTCGATGAGTAGCTGTGGGTGACGGTAAACGCCGTGAATTGCCGCTTGATGAACCCCAATCCCGACAGGCCGTTGTAATCGATGCGCCAATTAGGAAGCGGGAAATTGAAGAACGGATTCAGTTTTGTCTTACTCAGTTTTGACGAATCCTGCCCGCTGTAGGCCGCAAAAAACGCCGGAATCAGCACATCCTGCGATGTCTTGTTGTAGCCACCGCCTTTCTCAGGATTAGCCTGCGTTAGTTTGTCGATGAAGTACTGCCGATAGGTCTCAAAGCGGTCGAAGAGGGGCGACGAGTTATTGCGTCGCAACCCGACGAACGCCGTTCGGAACGACCAGAACGACATCGAAAACTGCCCGTTGCGCACCGGCGACTGCGTCTCAAACGGTCCGCCCTGCGCCCCCGGCCGGAAATACTCCTGATACGCATCGGTCCGGTCGAGCCGCCATTCGACCTGCATCCTGAAATCCCGGAACGGCTCCAGCGTGGTACGGGCGTTGAATTTCCTGGTGATATTCTGCTGGAACGCCGTGTTCAGCACCGTACTCGGCGTGAGCCAGCCCCGCTCAGCGGCCCGGTACTGAATGGTCCGGTCCTGACTACCCAGCACGAAGCCCAACCCCGGCGCATTGTTCTGGTCCAGCCCGAAAAATCTCGGCGTCGGCAAAAAGCCCGGCAAAATGGTCGACTCCTGCACGGTGTACGAGAAGTTGATGCCGCGCACGGTCAGCAACGCCCGCGTGAAGTTTTTCAGTACTTTGCTTTCGCCCCGCACGATGTCTTCCACGTCGCCGGGGTTACGGGCGAAATTCTTACGGACCGGCGCGGGCGTGTTAACAAAGCGCAGGTACCGAATTTTGTTGTACAACCGAATCAAATCCACCCGGCCCGTGATGCCCCGCTCACGGTTGTTACGGATCACGTTGCCAAACGGCACGTTCAGCGTGTCGGCAATGCCGAACGAGTTGGCCTGAAACTGGTAACCAATACCGTAGATGGCGTCGGCGGCTAACCAGTCGAGCAGGGGTAGTTTGTCTAATGGCAGGCGGTAGGTCGCGCGGATGTCCTGCACGTAGTTTTTCATCCGGCCCAGACTGCGGATGCTGTTGACGATGGAGTCACGCTTGGCCTGCGAGTTGATGTCGCCCGCCGGTTCGTCGATGATCGAATTGGCCTGCGCCCGGTAGGTGAGCACCAAACTCCGGGTCAGGTTCCAGGTCAGGTCGTAGTAGCGGTTGAACAGAAAGTATTTTTCGTACTGCGGGGTGATGCCGTCGGTGGTCAGGTCGGAACTGCGAAGCTGCGTTTTGACGAAACTCCGGTCCATATCGGTCCGTATCGACACCAACGACGGCAGCAGTGTGAGGTTAAAATCCTTGAGCCAGCGCAGGTACGGTGCCTCGAAACTGGCTTTGTTGCGAAACGGCTCAAACGCCTTTGGCTGAGCACCATACGTATAGGCAATGCCGCCCCGGTACTGCTCCTGTAGGTATTCGTCGGTCAGGATGTTCGTGCGCTTGGTGTCGTTGAAAGCGTAGGTAAAGGCTAAGTTCTCGAAGTCCCACGGGTGGGCTTTGGCGTTCGGGTTGGTTTTCACCTTCCGCACGTTCGAGAAGTTGTAGCCCCGGCGCGTCGTGTTGTCCTGCACCAACTGCCGATACTCGTCACGTTCGCGCTCCTGACCTTCCCGGAATGTCGACAGCGAGGTTTTCAGCGGGGTGTCGGGGTCGAGCGGGTTGAAATGCGGGTCCACGTTGCGGGTGTCGTAGTTAACGTAGAGCGGAATGCGGAAGCCCCACTTTTCAGGCAGAAACTTGTCGACCGCGATGGCCGACGAAACGCCAAACTCCGAGGTCGTTTCGCGGGCACGATCACCGATCCGGGTCTGCACCCCGCCGAACCCAAACGTGGTGATGCGCCCCGACGCCGTCACGGTGGCGAGGTCGGCTAATTTCATGTTCAGCGCAGCGATTCCGGCCACGCCCGCCTTTTGGTCGTAGCCGTTCGCCCGTAGTTCGTTGACCCAAAGCGTGAACGACTTAGGCCGCTCGTCGGGCGACGCTGTGTTGCGCATCCCGATCATAATCGACTGCACCGAACTCAAATCCGGATTGCCAACCACCGTCAATCTGTACCGCTCGTTAGCCGATTCCCTCGTGAACGGCAGCGACGACCGGCGGGTGAAATCCCGGTTGCGGTCGGCCTTCAGGTTGATGAGTTCCAACAGCGCAAGGTCGAGTTCATTATTACCCGGCCAAACGAGGTCCGGGTTACTCTCCCCGTCGCGGGTGGCCGTCAAACCAGGAATTTCGATTTCGTAGTAGTTGTCCGTATAGTCCGTGCCAAGCCGCACGAAAGCCCCCACCTGCCCGCTTTCATTTTCGGCGTTGTGCATGTGGATAAACATCTTGATGCGCTCCCGGAACTGCAGGTCGATATTGGTGTTGCGGAAAGCCCCGCGCGAATCGCCGTCGCGCAGGTTGGTCACGCTCATCCGCATCGACTGCTCGTTGAGTTCCACCCGGCTCACCGACGTGAAATCGCGGTCCCGCTGATAGCCCGGTGGCACCGAGTACACGTATTTATTGCCGCCCGTCTGGGACACCTGCTGCTGACTGTTCTCTTCAATGTTGACCGTCGACACCGTGAAATTGGCGTCATAGGGTTCGGGGACTTCCTGTAACCCGCGCTGATTCAGGTCGCCGAGGTACTTGCGATATTGGTTGGCCTCCATCTGCAACTGCGCAAAGCGGAGCACCACCGGCTGCTGAAAATCGGTCAGGTACATCCGGGCGAAGCGAATGGATTTGAAGCCGTTGATGCTGCCCACTTTACGCAGCGGCTCCCGCACCGGAACCCGGAACTGATACCACGTTACCGGCACCCCGCCCTCGCTGACCGGTTGCACAACGACCTGGTCGACAATGTACTTCTGCCCGACCTGAAGCTTGCCCGGCTGGAGGTCAATTTCGTATTCGTAGTATGCTTCGTTGTCATTGACGGTATTGTCGATGTTGAGGTCTTCGATGTCGGGCAGCGTCGAAGAGGAAGGCGTGGGGGATGCATTGTTGGGCGGATTTTCGGGCGAGTTGTTTTCCATGCCCATGTACCGCTTGTACCGCGCCACGATGTGTTTCTGCTCGTCGGCTTCCGGGCCGAGGTAGAACCGGAAATCGTCGCCCGATGGGTCCTCCGTGATGTCAGCCAGCACATTCGGGTCGGTCACCCGAGTCCGCACGGCGTCTAAGTACGGCGCGAAGCGCGTTCGTTCGGCGTCGTTTCGGAGTCCTTCCAAACCAATGTCCTGATTCTCCCGCCCGCCACTCTGGAACGCGTTCGTCACGAACTGCTGCCGGGGTGCCCGTCCCCAGGGCGTGGCTTCCGTGCCGGGATTACGCCCGCTGACCGCACTCGCGTTGTCCGGTTCGCCGGTGGCCGGGAACCCGTTCTCGAACTCGTAGCGTCCATCCTTGATAACGTCTTCCGAAATGTCGCCGAGGTTGAAAAATAGTTTTCCACCCGTCGTATTGGGTGTGTTTTTCGAATCGTCCGCATTGCCCCGCACCTTGCCAAACTTCGGGTCACTCACGAACGGATCCATGAGCCAGAACGTGATGTTCTCAATGTTGGCGTTGTCAAAGTCATTGTCCGACGCGATGGCCCGCGTCACGGCTCCGAAGTTGCGTCGCGGATTGGGCAGGCTGCCGTCGCCGTTCAGGTTCGGGTTGTAGTTGTACATCCCCCGTTCCGCCGGAAAATACGACACGTCGAGGACGCTTTCGGGCAACTGCACCACCAACGCCGTCCGGCCCGGAAACAGATCATTTGGCAGAAAATACCGCTCATACGCGTATTGCTGCACCTCCAGCGGATCAATATTGGAGACTACGCCCTGACTGCCAGCCGTGTACAAGGTTTGATCGACCGAATACACCGATATCCGGGCGCGGTTGTAAGCATATTCCAGCGGACTCTGGAACGACCCCTGCGGAAACTGCTGGGGCGTGGCTCCCAGCCGCCAGCGCGTGGGTTGCCGCGTCAAATCAAAAATGGTTCGGGCAGCCTCAAAATCATCCAAGTAGCTGTCGTTGAGAGCTTTGCGGTTGGTGCCGGGGAAAAGCTGCGCCACCTCGCCGTTGAACTGGATAGTCGACAGCTCTTTGGTTTGCACCACCGGCAGGGCATCTAGCAGGCGCGTCAGACCGGGCGAATCTTTGCGAATATTCGCGCTCAGACCCAGAATCGTGTTATTGACCGGCTCATTACCAATGGCCACGCGGGTCAGGAACCCGGCCGGGGTTTCCTTCATGCGCATGGCCGTCAGCCCCAGACTGATGTCGCGGTTCACGGCGTAGTCCAAGCGCGTACCCACCAACGACCGAATCTGGTTTTGGAACAGATCGGGCTGCTCGTAGCTGATGCGGATTTCGCGGCCCGAATTAGTCACGCTTTCGTTGATGATGCGAAGCCGCCCGGTCTGCGCTTCGAGCACGTAATCCATGCCGGGCGAAAGCGGTACGCCCCCCGCCGTGACCGTCACCGACTGCTCATTAACGCCGTAGGGCAGTTGCACCTCGGCCCCGTTGCCCGACTGGAATGATCCCCGCAGGAAAAACTTGTTCTTGTCGGCAATCTGCTGGGCATCGGCTAATGTGGTGCGATAGAGTTCGTTAAACACATATTTGGCTCTCAGACTCTCCTCGTCGGGGTCGAACTGCCGACCTAAAAATGCCCCAAACGGCTCCAATACGGGAAAAATGATTTTACCATAACGACTGTCGACGGTGATGTTCTCAACGAAATCGAAGTTCCCGTCGGGCTGGGCGTCCAACTGCTGGTTGAGCCGGTCCATGTTAAAAACCTGCACCAACGGCCTGTTCTGCAACCGACGCCCTTCCTGCAAATTCGGGTTGTCGATACCCGTCAGGTCGTCTTTGTACACGATTCGGAGCTGAAAACCCTGCCGGGTAATCTGGGCCGTGTTGAGCGAGTAGATGTTTTTCATCATCAGATTCCACATCGGCAACTGGAGGTTGTTACGCAGCGTGGCCGACTTGAGCAGCTTCAGAATCAGCACCTCGTTGTCGGGCCTGGCCTGGTAATCTTCCGTCAGTTCCCCGACTTTAAACCGGCGGCCCTGGTAGGTGTATTCGTAAGAAACGGCCAAAATCTCGTCGTTGCGAAGGGGCGTCACGAGCGAGATGTACCCCAGTTCGGGCTGGAGTTTGAACTCGCGCTCGGTCAGGCGTTTGGCCCCGCGCAGCAGATCGAAATCGTTGCCTTTGGCCAGGCCGTAAGTCGTTGTCAGCACCTCCGACGCCCGGTCGACCTGCCGGAGCGGATTAGCCGAATTGTTGGTCAGCTTATCGAACAGCCCGTTAGCGCGGTTGTCGGTCGGGGTGCGGTTGTTGCGCGAGAAAGGCTGTAGGTTCGGGTTGGTCTGCGCATAGGGATTGCCTTCGCCGAGGTCCTGAAACCCGGCCAAATTGCGCAGTGTCTCGGTGGTGTTGGTCCGGTTGGTGACGTAGACCTCAATGCGCGTTACGTTCACGCCCGACGTCACCTGCGGCAGCGATTTGAGCGATGCTTCGTAATTGGACCGGAAAAACTGCGACAGAAAAAAGTGCCGGTTTTCGTCGTACTGATCGGCCCGGATTTCAAACGGACGGTTCGAGGTGCCGCCCCGCAGCACAATCTCGCTTTTGCGCGACCGCTGCTGCGACGCCACCATCGTTGCGTTAAGTTTACCGAAGCGCAACTGGGTTTTTATCCCGAACAGGTTTTGCACCCCCGGAATCAATTGACTGTTAACGGCCCAGTTGATGTTGCCTACTTCCAGACCCTGCAAAATGCTTTCGTTCTGGGGCGTGAAGCCGGACAAACCCGGCGTTTGGCCATTCGCCCCCGGCAGGGCTGGCACGCCCGGCACGCCGGGGAGACCCGGCAACCCACCCAATCCGGGCAGTCCTCCGGCAGGCCGGTAATTGACCTTCACCGCATTCTCAAAATTGAAACTGGCTTTGGTGTCGAAGTTGGCCAGCACCCCCAGCCGCTCACCAACTTTACCGTTGAAGTTGAGACTGATCTGCTCGTTAAAGAGGAAGTTGCCCGTGCGACGCTGTCGCACGGGGATAACCGGGCTGTCGAGAAACTGGTAGAGATAGCCGAAGTCGAGCGTGACGAACCCATTGGGTTTGAAATCGACGGTGCTGCCACCAAACAGCCGGTCCACAATGGGTGGCAATTCGAGTTTAGGAATCAGACCGCGCCCGCTCACTGCACTTTGGCCGTCGCGCCGGGCACCGTATTCGCGCCACAAGTTCTGTTCAACGCGCTGATTCTGAAGCTGATTGTAGGTCGAAAATGGAATCGTTTCGGCCGGACGATACGGCATTCCAAATCGCGACGGTGGCAGGGCCAGCCCCGGAACCGGCAAACCCGGCGAGATGGTGCCAATGGACGTCGCGTTGGGCGTGGCAGCATCCGGTGAGAGGGGGACTCCGGTCGCATCCACGCCGGGCTGAACGGGCAGGTTGCCCGAATTGCCCTGCACACTGTTCGGCGTGGGCGCACCCGACAGCGACACGCCCGAGCGTACGCGCTCGGTAACGGCGATGCGTCCGTCGGTGCCCAGCCCGAAATCGGTGGAAACACCTTTGGGATCGCGCAGAATAAACGGTGATTGCGAAGGCCGCTCCGAAAAGCGGGTAGCCCGGCGGTCGGGCCAGTTGATGGTGGGTCGACGGTTGGCCGAGCGCACGGCCCGGATGCTGTCGGTACGGTCTTTAACGGCCTGCTTCACCGAATCGGCCCGCGTCGTGGCCCGCCGACGCGATTCTGCGCGGGCTGAATCAGCCGTTACTGCCTGACGTCGTCCGGTATTCCCGCGTCGGGCCGGTGCTGGCTGGTCCTGACCGATGCTTGTGCCCAGCCCGATCACAAGCCACAATCCCATTAACAACCAACCGTTCGGAGCGAACGGAAATCGGCGGTTGGCAGGAATGGCGTGGTTGTTGGCAAACGTGTGAACGGAGTAGGAGTTCACCATTGGGGGGACTGTCGGGTTCAATTAAAGTAGCATACGGTACGTCTTTCTTTCAAACGGCCAAAATCGCGCCAATCGTCTAATCAGCCGGTAGATTTTTTAAACGATAGTCGGTAACGTTCAGCTTGACAGACGAATGCCCCGCCGGTTGGTTTGGCAGGGCACTTATCGAGTTTGTTATTACTAAATTATGACCTACCGCAGGGCACGCCGGATCACGTCTTCCACTGTCAGTGCCGGATCAGCTTTGAGAGCATCGTCCACGCTCTTTTCGGCAGTAGCTTTGGGAAATCCTAGGGCCATCAGCGCGGCCATTGACTCCTCCCGCACCGGATTGGACTCGCTCTGTCGGTAGGTCGGTCCGCTCGACACCACGCCCGACTTTTTCATCTTGTCGCGCAGTTCGAGGATGATCCGCTGGGCCGTTTTAGCCCCGATTCCTTTGATGGCCTGCACCGCCCGGACGTTCTCACCGAGGATCGCCAGCCGCAAATCGCCCGGCTGCATCGCCGACAGCATCCCGAGGGCCGTGTTTGGTCCCACGCCCGACACGCCGATCAAATCCAGAAACAGTGATTTTTCGTCAGCCACGGCGAACCCGTAGAGTAGCTGAGCGTCTTCGCGAAACAGGTGGTGCGTAAACAACTTGACCCGGTCGCCCCCGCCGGGCAGCGTCGCGTAGGTTTGCAGCGATATGTTAACCGAATAGCCCACGCCGTGCACGTCGATGATGGCGTAGGTCGTCTCTTTGTAGGCCAGCAGCCCCTCTAAATAAGCAATCATTCAGTCGTAATAAAGCGTGTCAGTCGTCTGTACATGAGAGATAAAGATACTGAATCTTCGTCTCTTAACCCACAATCAGCCTCTGTCCCGGACGCAGTGCGTTGCTTCTGATGTGGTTCATTTTCTTGAGTTGTTCGATGGTCAGGCCGTCGTAGCGCCGGACAATGTTCCACAGCGTATCACCATCCTGCACCCGGTGGTAACGCGGCTTGAACAGCTTCGTTTTGGCAACCAGGGCCGCTTTTTGGAATGCTTTGACACGCTTGCGATCCGCCACGGCATCAACTTCGTCTTCGGATTCGTCAGTCGGTTCAGTCACGGCCAACTGAACCACCGACGCGGCTGACTTCCCCACTTTTTCCGGTGCTATTTGCGTCTCGGCGGGGGTTTCGTCCAAAGTCATCCGGGCCAGCGGGTTGCTGCCCAGAGTCGCCCATTCCTTCGCCAATTCAGTGCCGTGGTCAGCATCTTCGGCGTGAGCAAGCAGGGTGTGCGCCATCGTTGCGGGCAACCGGCCCGCCGAATCCATGACGGCCCGGCGACGATTAGCGAAATACGCATACTGTTGGCGCGGCACCCGCAGCGGATACCGGGTGGTGTATTCGGGCAGAATAGTGGTGGTGATGGCCGGGTTCATCTTTTGCAGATCGACCAGCGGCATGGTGCTGTGTTTGGCGAAGGTTTCGAGGTTGAAATAGCCCGATACCTGAATTGTGTCGTGCGGAATAGGAAACTGGTAATTCTCGGCATAAATACCGTGGTCATTGCCGTGGTGCATCATGTAGGTAAACGCCACAAACTGCGGCACATAGCCTCGCGTCTCTTTGGGCAATGCGTCGTAAATGGCATAGAACGTGTCGCCCCCCGACCGGCGCATAGCCCGTTTCACCGCCCCCGGACCACAGTTGTAGCCCGCTAAAGCCAATTCCCAGTCGCCGAAGATATTATACAAGTCGCGGAGGTATTTGCAGGCGGCTTCGGTGGCTTTGACGGGGTCCATCCGCTCGTCTACATAGTCGTCCTGCTGAAGCCGGAGTTCGCGGCCGGTGCCGGGCATAAACTGCCACAACCCGCCCGCTCCGGTGTGGGAAACGGCCCGTGGGTCCAGCGCCGACTCAACAATGGACAGAAATTTCAACTCGTCGGGCAGGTTGTACTGAGCCAGCATCCGTTCGTAGAGCGGAAAAAACAAGGGCATCCGCTCCATCATCAGCTTGGAACGGTACGCCTGCCGGAACGTGAACAGGTCCACGTAGGCATGTACGGCTTTGTTGTAATTGAGGGGAACGTCTTTCTGGAGTTTGGCCAACCGTTCTTTCAGTAACGTATCGGGCACCGTCGGCACGGCAACAGGGATATCTTTTCGGACGATGGTGCTGTCGCCGAATTGAATCATCATCCCGGCGCGGGCCACCGTCATCTGATCAGCCAATGCCAAACTTAACAACCAAATTATCAACAGGTTACGGTTAAGGAAGGTCATGCAGATTATCGGTTAAGTTTTGCGTTACACCAGTCAGGCATGTACTAATTCTGCTCATTATCGATCTCCAGACTCCTCGCCAATGCGACCAATGCTCCTTCGGCAAAAGGCGGGGCCATCAACTGAATGCCAATCGGCAGGTTCGCGTCGTCAGTACCATTGGGAATCGAAATCGCCGGATATCCCACCACGTTGGCCAGCACCGTAAACACATCGGCGAGGTACATTTGCAGCGGGTCATCCCCGGATTGCCCGCCCGATTTCTCACCCAGCCGAAACGCCGGGGTCGGGGTAGTGGGCGACAGCAGAAAGTCGTACTGCCCGAAAAGCTCCTCCATCGACTCCCGAATCAGCCGCCGTACCTGCTGCGCTTTGGTGTAATACGCATCGTAGTAGCTGGCACTCAGCACAAACGTACCGAGCAGAATCCGCCTGCGAACCTCAGCACCAAAACCCTCCGTCCGGCTTTTTTTGTACAACGTCGATAAATCAGTCGACGGTATGTGCCGGTAGCCGTAGCGCACCCCGTCGAACCGCGACAGGTTGGAAGACGCTTCCGCCGTTGTCAGCACATAATACGTTGGCAGCAGGTACTTTAGTAAGGGAAGATCGACGGATTCTACTGTGTGGCCCAACGCCCGCAACCGGTCGATCCGGCGTTGGGTGGCTTCCCGGATGCTCAGATCGACGCCCGCACTATCAACACCGGCCGCCAAATAAGCAATGCGGAGGGGGTGTAGTCCCGCATCAGCCGTTCCCGCGTCGGCGGACCGGCCGATGCGGGACCGGTCGCCACGGCTGGGTAATTGCGCCTGCGAATACGCCGTTACGGGCTGGCTCGACACGGTGCTGTCGAACTCGTCGGGACCAGCCATAATTTCGAGCAGCAGGGCCGCATCGTCGACCGTATTGGCAATGGGACCGATGCAGTCGAAGGAGGATGCGTAAGCGATCAGACCCCAGCGGCTGATGCGCCCATAGGTTGGTTTCAGGCCCACGACGCCACAAAACGCGGCCGGTTGCCGCACCGACCCGCCCGTGTCGGAGCCGATGCTGGCCAAACAAAGGCCCGCCTGCACCGCCACCGCCGACCCGCCACTCGACCCGCCCGGCACCCGGTTTGTGTCGGCCGCGTTGCG
>JAYTAC010000248.1:0-1687 GCA_043737755.1 Spirosoma sp. | reverse complement strand
TTCGATCAGGGCGATTTTTCGCGGGCCAACGATATTGTGCAGATGGGCATCAGCGATTTGCCGACCGAAGCTGATCTGTACTACCGGTCGGTGGTGTATTTAATTCATGCCGGGCAGTACCGAGAGTCGCTCATCCAGTTGGAAGCGGCCCTGTCGCTCGATTATGATGCCCACGTTCAGTTGTTCGAGTTTTTCCCGGAGTTAGAGAAGCAGAAAGCACTGTACAAGATCATTCAGCAGTACAAGAAGGAAGAGTAATGACTTTGCTGATTTTATAAAACTGAGGAGCCGCTGCCACTATACGCAGCGGCTTTTTTTGTGCCGTTGGGTATGGCAGTAGAGGATAGTTTTGCCCCGCTTTTGTACGAAACTTATTCACCTTTCCCATGAACCGCCGAAACCTTTTACGAACGCTATCCGTCGGAGCAATCGCAACCGGCTCCCTCGCCGAAACCGCTGGTCAAGCTAAACCCAGACCAGTCCAAACCAGTACGCTCAACGGCCTGCCGCCCCTGACCATCACCGACGTTAAAACGATTTTGACCTCGCCCAACGGCATCCGTTTGGTCGTTGTGAAGATCGAAACGAGCGAACCGGGACTGTACGGCATCGGCTGCGCAACCTTCACCCAGCGGGCCTATGTAGTACAAACCGCCATCGACAAATACCTCAAGCCGTTTCTGTTGGGCCGCAACGCCGATGAAATTGAGGACATCTGGCAATCGTCGTACGTATCGTCGTACTGGCGCAACGGTCCGGTGCTGTTCAACGCCATGAGTGGGGTCGACATGGCCCTGTGGGACATCAAAGCCAAGCGAGCTAATATGCCGCTCTATCAGTTGCTGGGCGGCAAAGTCCGCGCCGGAGCCGACCTGTATTACCACGCGCAGGGCAGCAGCTTGCAGGAAGTGGAAGACTCCGCCCGGCAGGCGATGGAACGCGGCTACCGCCACATTCGGGTGCAGATGGGTCAGAAAGGAAACGCCAATTATGGAGCAAGGGGAACCACGGGAACGCCTGCCAGTTCGGTAAACGCCAAAGCCGATGCAGCGGGCGACGCGTTACCGGGCAACGCACTGCCAGGACCCACCAACCCCCGGCTCATCTACGATCCGGCCCTCTACGTGCGGTCGGTGCCAAAACTGTTCGAGCACCTGCGGGTAAAGCTGGGCGACGAAATCGAACTGCTGCACGACATTCACGAGCGGGTGAGTTTGAGTCAGGCGGTGCAGTTGTGCCGGGCCGTTGAGCCGTACCGCCCGTATTTCATCGAGGACCCGTTCCCGCCCGAAGACAACGACCACTTCAAACTGCTGCGCCAGCAAACGACCGTACCGCTGGCAATGGGCGAGTTGTTCAACACGCAGCACGAGTACGTACCGCTCGTCAAGGACCGGCTCATCGACTACATTCGCATCCACATTTCGCAGATCGGCGGGCTGACCCCGGCGCGGAAGGTGCAGGCACTTTGTGAGTTTTTTGGCGTCAAAACCGCCTGGCACGGCCCCGGCGATGCCTCGCCCGTGGCCCACGCTGTGCAGCTTGCTCTCGAATTAGGGAGCTACAATTTCGGCATTCACGAAGGATATGTGTTTCCCGAAAATACGCAGGCTGTGTTCCCCGGCTGTCCGACCACGAAAGACGGCTACATGTTTGCGCAGGAGAAGCCCGGTCACGGCGTGGAGAT
>JAYTAC010000247.1:0-4399 GCA_043737755.1 Spirosoma sp. | reverse complement strand
TGTACATCATCGAAGCCAACCCCCGCGCCAGCCGCACCGTGCCGTTCATCTGCAAAGCCTATCAGGAACCCTACGTCAACTACGCGACAAAGGTGATGTTGGGCGACAAAAAGGTGAAGGACTTCGATTTCAAGCCGGTCAAAAAAGGCTACGCGATCAAGATTCCGGTGTTCTCGTTCAACAAATTCCCGAACGTCAACAAAGAACTGGGTCCCGAAATGAAATCGACCGGCGAAGGTATCTACTTCATCGACGACCTCACCGACGACTTCTTCCTGACCATCTACGGCGAACGAAATTTGTATTTAAGCCGGTAACTGACAACGCGTTAACTAACTGTATGGTGACTCTCGAAAACCTGTCTAAAAACTACGCTACCCTAATTCAAGAGGTAGAATCAGGGCAAATTAAAATCCCCCAATTCCGGCGCGATTTTGTCTGGGAAAAAATTCAGTCAGCACAACTTTTAGACAGTATACTGAAAGGGTATCCGATTGGTACATTTATTGAGTTAGTCTCGATAGCCTTTGGTTTTTGTCGGGTTGCCGGTCGGTATTACCATCAGAAAGTGACCCGCATTCCTACCGGGTCACACGGCTACAAAGGCAATAGGTTTTTCCGTAAAGGCAAAGACAAACTTGAAGAGTGGCTGGCCGACAAGCTATTGGCTTTGGACTTTGAGGTTGCCTTGCTCAGAGCTTACCGATAGCTCCTGAGTCAACTCATTCATTATCAGAAGCAACATGAAATTTTCTGGTAGAGTAGGCAGATTCATATTTGTCGACTTACCGCATCTTCGTTCGTTTTACCAAATACGACGTTAGAATCTGGTCGAAGCCCTGGGCAATGTCAGCCTCGACAAAATCGATCTTATACTGTCCGCACCGCATTTTCAGCTCTTGGAAATAAGTTTTCACGGCTTGCCGGTAGGTGTCGCGTACCTGCCCCGGCTGAAGTTTCACCCGCTCGCCCGTTTCGAGGTCGATGAACTCATAAGGCCGCTCGTCGAAGGTGAAATCCTCTTCGGTTTTCTTATCTGTGACGTGAAAAATCAGCACCTCGTGCAGGTTGTGGCGCAGGTGTTGCAGGGCCGAGAAAAGCGCATCGCTCCGTTCGCCGTGCGACGGCCCGATATTCTCGAACATATCGCTGAAAACAACCACCAGCGACCGTTTATTAATTTTTTCGGCTACCTGATGAATTACATCGGCGGCCGACGTTTTGCGCAAGGGCCTGGGTTGCACCATCAGCAAATCCAGCTGCGTGAAGAGCTTGTGTACGTGCGATGGCGTCGATTTAACGGGCGTCTGCACCTCAATGGTATCAGCGAACGTCGTCAGGCTGACGGCGTCTTTCTGCCGCTGAAGCATGTAGGCTAAGCAGGCAGCCGCCATCACGCTGAATGTCATTTTGCCGTAGTTGCTCTCCGGGTAATACATCGACGACGAGGTGTCGATGAGCAGGTGACAGCGCAGGTTGGTTTCCTCCTCGTAACGCTTGACGAACAGCTTCTCCGTTTTGCCAAACACCTTCCAGTCGATGTGCCGAGTGGTTTCGCCAGAATTATAAAGCCGGTGTTCGGCAAACTCGACCGAGAAACCATGAAAAGGAGACTTGTGCAACCCCGTAATGAAGCCTTCGACCAACTGGCGGGCCAGAAATTCGACGTTACCGTAAGAACGTACCTGACCTAAATTGAGCGGCTGTTTCATTCGATGAATTTCGGTAAAGTTTCGGACTTTATCAGGGCAGACCGGGAATAAAACGAAGTCCGCCCGACTCAGCAAAGGAGCGTCGGGCGGACTTCGTATCCTGGTGGTGCGCGGTTTCCCGCCGGGACATCCCGACGGCCACGTCCGGGTGGGACAAAGTAGTTTTTAACCGGACGTGGCCGTCCGGGATACAAAATCTGTCAGGCTACAGGACTATAATACCGGCTCCAGCAGAGGCTGGTAGGAAACCGGGTCAGCAAACGAGTTGACGAGGGGAGACAGCACCAGAGCGCGGCCTTTGCCGACCACCCGGAGCGATACGTTGGCGACGCCCTTTGAAATCATTCCCAGGGTGCGGGCGGCAGCGTGAGTGAGGTCGATGACCCGACCGTGGGTGAATGGGCCGCGATCATTGATCCGTACAATTACGGACTTGCGGTTATCTAAATTAATAACCTCAACCAGCGTATTCAGGGGAAAATGGCGATGGGCACCTTCGAGTGCTTCCGGCCTGACGCGCTCACCGAAAGCGGTTTTACGACCCGTAAATTTTTTGGCGTAGAAGGACGCTTTGCCTTTCTGTGCAGGACCGGGAGTGATCTCCGTCGTTTTCAGATTGCCAAAAAGCAGCATTAGGGACAGAATGATATTCATACGACAATAAGCTGTTTTGGTTAGGCAGTACAAACAGACGAAGCAGGTTTGCTGGCCTTCACCAGTGGCTTCGTCTCAAAAAAGTGCAAATCCTCCAAAACAAAGATATTGTAAAAAGGGCTTACTGCCAAGCATTTGCCCAAAAAACTGTAGAACGGTTTCCACAACTTTAGCACTTTTTGTGGTTTTTTCGCTACGAAGCCTTCGCACCGGAGCACTGCCATTGTGTTGTCAATACCCCGCTTCAACTCTCAACAATTCGTTAAATCACGAAGATTCAGGTTGTGTAGTGCTGGCTTGCTCAACCCGTATGGAAGGCTTTCTTTGCGGTTCGTCGTTGCGGTGGTCCGCCATTGCGGTTGTAAATTTGCGAATCAGGCAGTTAGTTGGTTGGTCAATAGGTCAGTCAGCAGCTGGTCAACTAACTGCCTGACTAACTTACCAACTACGTTTCATGGGATTACAATGTGGTATCGTGGGGTTGCCCAACGTTGGCAAATCGACCCTGTTTAATGCAATTTCGAGCGGCAAGGCCGAAGCGGCCAACTATCCGTTCTGTACGATAGAACCAAACGTGGGCGTAGTGACCGTTCCCGACGACCGCCTGAACGCGCTCGAAGGATTGGTGAAACCACAGCGGGTGGTGCCCACCATCATCGAGTTTGTGGATATTGCCGGGTTGGTGAAAGGAGCCAGTCAGGGCGCGGGACTGGGCAATAAATTTCTGTCCAACATCCGCGAGGTTGATGCCATTGTCCACGTCATCCGGTGTTTTGAAGACGACAATATCGTCCACGTCGAAGGTAAGGTCAACCCGGTTTCGGATAAAGAAATCATCGACGCCGAACTGCAACTGAAAGACCTTGAATCGGTCGACAAGAAAATTCAGCGCATCGAGAAGGGTGCCCGCGCCGGTGACGCCAAAGCAAAGTCCGAACTGGAGATACTGAAGTTGTTCAAGACAACCCTCGAAGCGGGCAAAAGTGCCCGGACGGTCAGCGTATCGGCTGAGGAACGCGAAGCTGCCATCGGCGATATTTCTCTGCTGACGGTGAAGCCCGTTATCTACGTAGCCAACGTCGACGAAGGCTCGCTGCCCAACGGAAATGCTTATTCCGACGCGCTCCGGGAAGCTGTCAAAGACGAAGGGGCCGAGGTAATCGTGATCAGCGCGGGTATCGAATCGCAGATTGCCGAGATTGCCGACGCCGACGAGCGCGAACTGTTTCTGGGCGAATACGGCCTGACCGAATCGGGATTGAACAAGCTCATCAAAGCGTCATACCGACTGCTGGGCCTGATTACGTACTTCACGGCGGGCGTGAAAGAGGTTCGGGCCTGGACCATCCACCGGGGTTGGAAAGCACCTCAGGCGGCCGGGGTTATCCACTCCGATTTCGAGCGCAAGTTCATCCGGGCGCAGGTGATGAAACTCCCTGATTTCTCGCAGTACAGAACCGAAGCGGCCGTCCGGGAAGCGGGAAAATTAGCCGTGGAAGGTAAGGAATACGTTGTGCAGGATGGCGACATCATGGAGTTTCTGCACAGCGCGTAATGCGGGACAAACCATCGGCTTTGGCCCGAAAATCCGTAGGCTAACTTTTTTTGCTGGTGTGGCCCCGCGCTCACCAATTTGCTCCCACTATTTTTGTAACGATCGAATCTCATGAGCGTATGACGGCCAGCGAGACAACAGCAAAACCGTTTTTTCGCCGGAAAGGGTTTGTCGTTTTTAGCGGATTAGCCTTGCTGACCGGGCTTATTTATGGGCTTCTGCTGACATACGACACCTATTTTTCGCAGGCCGACGGCTTAATTAACCGGTATGCATACCACAATCTGATGCGGCTGGTTTGCACCGTGCTGGTCATTGCGTTTGTGCTGTATCTGGGCTTAGGCTCGTCCCGGAAAATCATTCAAAACATAACGTTTTCGCTCACCACCACAGTCGTACTGCTGCTCCTGCTGGAAGTTGTTGCCCACGTTCTCATCGGTGCCGGGGTGTTTGGCACCGTTTCCATGGAGTTTCGGCG
>JAYTAC010000246.1:0-1692 GCA_043737755.1 Spirosoma sp. | reverse complement strand
GCATTGAGGCCCGGGGTGACTACGAAACGCTGGGCTTTGCCGGATTCTTTGGCCTGCCCATTCGATTGAACGATACCGTTAGCGGGGCCGCCCACGACAGTTGTCCGGTCCTGCTGAAACCGAGCCACACCATCGACCAGAAACCGACGGCTACGGCCCACCAACAGGCTCGTTTCTGGCGGGGAAAACGGATAACCGACACGCTGCGGGCTTTTTACCAACAACTAAAGTACAATTTCTCGACCCCCTTCGCCCTGGTCGAAACCCTGGGGGCGGGTTGCGGGCTGCTCATGCTGGGTCGTACGCTTGCCCCCACGCTGAGTGCGCAGACGCGGCATGGTATCACGGAAGCCATCCGGCCTGCCCTGCCTACCGCACCCGATGCCAACAGTCATCACCATCATCACGGCATTGGGCCCGACCAACAGGCCGTTTACGCCGAGGGTGCGCTCCGGCTAATGGGCCTGACCGATAACTTTGGCAAGCTGGTTGTGTTGTGTGGCCATGGCAGCAGCACGCAGAATAACCCGTACGGCTCGGCGCTCGACTGCGGGGCCTGCGGGGGTAACCACGGTGGCGCCAACGCCCAACTGTTGGCCTCCCTGTTGAATACGCTGTCGGTTCGGGCGGTGCTGGCCAATCATGAGCTTCACATCCCGGCGGATACGGTTTTTCTGGCCGCCGAGCATAACACGACTACCGATGAAGTGGCGATTTACGAAACCCAACAGAGTGCCACCGACCGGGCGGTACTGGCCGCCCTGCGGTATAAACTTACCCTCGCCAAAATCGCCAACAGCGCTTACCGCTGCCGCACCTTTGGTAACGGGAACAGTGCAGACCCGGCCCGTGAGAGCCTGCGCCGGAGTAACGACTGGGCCGAGGTACGCCCGGAATGGGGCTTAGCCCGCAATGCCGCTTTTGTGGTTGGTCCCCGCCGATTGACCGAAAAACTGGATTTGGAAGGTCGCTGTTTTCTGCACTCCTACAACTGGGAGCAGGATACCAACTATACGCAGCTGGAAACGATTCTGACCGCACCGATGGTGGTGGCTCAATGGATCAATACCCAGTATTTGTTCTCGACGCTCGACCCGGTCGCCTACGGTAGTGGCAGCAAAGTAACGCACAACGTAACGGGCAAACTCGGCATTATGCAGGGAAATGCCAGTGACCTAATGCACGGTCTACCCCTGCAATCGGTCAACCGGAGCGACACCGAAACCTACCACGAGCCTCAGCGTTTGTGCACGGTTGTGATGGCGCCCCGCTCTGGCATCGACGGGCTGGTAGCGCGGCAGCCCGTACTCCAAAAGCTGTTTTTTAACGAATGGGTTACGCTGGTAGCCCTTGACCCCACCGAAAAACAGGCCTATCGGCTGACTCCTACCGGGGACTGGGCGCTACTGGAAAGCTAATCGTATTCGGAAAGAGGGGTGGACTGGTAAACAGGCTAAAAAAGTTGGTCTCACTAAGACATATGGTTATCTACGGGGCTGTTGCCAACATTTCAGGGAACTGTTTCGGATTACGGAACATAGATCTACTAGGCCAATAATCAGCGTTGTGCCACGGATCCCAGGTAGTAGTAACTATCAGGGCTTTCTCATAAAACCCGTTTGAGTCTCAAAAAGTCAATGAGTTCATGCGCTCGTTCGGCAAACTGCTGAAGTTGAGCTACCATGTTAGGCG
>JAYTAC010000245.1:0-4403 GCA_043737755.1 Spirosoma sp. | reverse complement strand
CCGTCTCGAACCCAAACAGGATACTGGGAAATTCCTGACCGATGACCTGGTCCAGAACGATGGGTACGTTCCAGCTAAAAAGCTGAAGATCAAGGCTGTTGAAGTCCCGGCAGTAGCGGGCCAAATGCGTCTCGAAATCGGGCCGGTCGTCGTAACTAAGCCCTTTGAGCGGACCGCATTCGCCGTAGCCGACAACGGCCGGGTCGTCGGTGTCGCAGAGCCGGATGAGGTAGATTACCCGTTCGGTGAGGGTGCCACGCGACGTACCCGCGTCAAAGCGAAAGTGCAGGGTGTGTTTGAGGTAGTCGGCTTTGAGACTCATTGTACCGGTGGGTGGTCGCGGGCGTTCACAATCCTAAAAGTACTACTTTTGACCGCTCGAAAAAGCCAATGTTATCAAATTATTAGTGAAATCCTCCCGCTTCATCTGGTTACTATTGCCGCTCAGCAGCATGTATGGGTTGATCACCGACGTTCGTAATTGGCTGTTTGACAATGGCTTACTTCGTTCGTATCGCCCGGCTCCGTTCACCATCAGCGTGGGAAACCTGACGGTCGGCGGCACCGGAAAAACGCCCCTGATCGACTATTTGATTAAACGGTGTGTGACATTGGAGGAAATACCAAACCCGGACGTGGTTACGCTAAGTCGGGGCTATGGTCGGCGCACGACCGGCTATCGGTTGGCCGATGATAGTGATACGGCCCGTACCATTGGCGACGAACCGCTCCAGCTTTACCGTAAGTTCGGACAGGTGGTGCGGGTATGCGTGGGCGAACGGCGGGCCGATGCCATCCGGATTATTCAAACGCGTTATCCCGACACGACGGCCATTCTGCTCGACGACGCGTTTCAGCACCGGGCCGTCCGGCCGCACCTGAACCTGCTGCTGACGGACTACAACCGGCCGTTCTATACCGATCACCCGTTTCCGGCGGGACGGCTCCGCGAACGCCGACACGGTGCCCGACGTGCCGATGCGGTCATCGTTACCAAGTGCCCGGTCGACCTCTCATTGACTGATAAACAGCTTATCAGCAGGGAAATACGTCGATACGCCCGGCCGAAAGTGCCGGTTTTTTTTGCCGGTCTGCACTACGACCAGCCGATGGCGTTTGCCACGCAGCAGCCCGCCCCCGGCCTGCGCGACGTGCTGTTGGTGTCGGGCTTAGCCAATGCCGATTCGCTGGAACGCTACGTACGGCAAATGTTCTCGATGCACCACCACCGCCGTTTCGCCGACCACCACGACTACACCCGCGCCGACCTCGACCAACTCCTGCGTTTGCTGCTGCCGGGCGCGGGTTTGCTGACGACCGAAAAAGATTGGGTCAAACTCGACGATCTGCTGACACCTGCCGAACGGGAAACCCTGCCCTTATTTTACCTGCCTGTTCAGATGGTATTTTTGGGCGATGACGAGGTGGCGTTTGTCCGGTTTCTGGAGACGATGGGTGACCCTCTTAAAATTCGTTAACCAAACGGGTATCGTTCGGGCTGTCCGATGATTAGACGTATTTTTGACCCAATGGACCAACGGCTTAGCGTACTTCTTCTGCTTTTTCTATCGCTGTCTCTCGCAGGGCGGGCGCAGCAGTTTCCGGGTGGCAGTCAACTGCCCAACGGACTTCCGGGCGGCTTCGGCGGGCAGCAGGGGCGTCCGGGCGGTACGGGCAGCGGCAGCGGTACGGGCATCGACGACTCCACAAAGGTCATCTACGGCCCCACTACCACCCGCTATTTGCTGGAGGACGACATCTTTAACAACCGCCCCCGACGCTACACCACCGACACGACGATGGACGACGTTCACCGGTTTACCTACGTGCAGCGAAGCCAGAATCAGTACCAGGATTTGGGCAACCTCGGTACGCCCATGCGCCCGGTCTTCGTGCAGATGCCCCAGCAGTTGGGTGCTCAGACGGGCTATTACGCCTTTGTCCCGTATGCCTACCAGACGATGGGCGTGAAGTATTTCGATACCAAATCGCCGTTTTCGGACATGTACTTGGCCCTCGGCGGGCGCAACCAGAACATCCTGCGGTTCGACTTCACCCAGAATATCAACCCCCGCTGGAACGCCGGTTTCAACGTGCAGCGGTTCACCTCCCAGAAGCAGTTCGGCACCAGCGGCCCTAACGACCCCAACAAACTGCTGGCTCAGAACTGGGGCTTTCTGGGACAAACCAATTACCGCTCCAAAAACGACAAGTACACGCTGCTGCTGCATTTTATCAACATGAACCACGCCCTCGACGAGCAGGGGGGCGTGTTGCCGGGGCAGCGCGTCAATGCCGAGGGCGACACGCTCGCGATTCGATTCAACTACGATGGTGATGCCCGGCTGACGGGGGGCGGCCCTCCGCAACGACCCCTGAAAGGACCAAACGGCCGCGAAATCCGCAACGATTGGCACGTGTATCACCAGTACGTGCTGGATCAGGGCATTCAGATTTTCCATCGGCTCGACTACCGGCGGCAGAAAAACTTTTATCAGGACGACACCCTGCGCCTGAACCAGCGGCCGCTGCCGGGCTTTCCAGCCGGATTTTACCCGGCCCGCCGGAACGATCCCAACCTGACGACCCTCGGCGACACCTCGCGCCTTGAGCAGGACGCCCGTTTTCGGCTGGTGGAGAACATGGTCGGGCTGAAGGGTATTTACCAGCGTCGCGGCTCGGCCTTCAACTACCGGGCGTACCTGCGCAGCCGGATTTATGGTCAGTATACGCTCTACAACACCTCCCGCACCCGCACCAACGAGTACGAGACCCGCCGGAATGAAACCTTTCTCGGCGGGTGGCTGGGCTATTACCTGCCCGACAGCCTCTCGCGCATCACCGCCGAGGCCGAATGCCAGATCGGGGGCGGGTTTCGGTTGCAGGGGCAGTTGGAAAGCCGGTTTTTGACGGCGGGCTACACGACGATGCTCGTTGACCCGACGCTCCTCCAGGAACGCTACCAGAGTCCGGTCTTTTCGTGGCGCAACAACTTCCGGTTGCGCGGCTACAACTACGCCTACGGTAAGCTCAACCTGCGCTATCGAAAACTGCGACTGGAGCCGGGTCTCGATTACTACCTGCTCAGCAACTACACTTATTTCGATACCGACGCCGTGGCGCGGCAGGCCACCGGCTCGTTCAGCGTGCTCCGGGCGGGGCTGGGCTACCAGTTGGGCGTGGGTAAACTGCTGCTGTCGGGGCAGGGCTATTATACGGTACAGTCGCGGACGGATATTCTGCGGACGCCCCCGTTGTTTGCCAACGCCCGCTTCCAGTATGAACTGCTCTACGCCAAAGTGCTCTACATTCAGGTTGGCGTCGATCTGCACTATAAATCGGCGTACTTCGCCGATGCATACATGCCCGTAACGCAGCAGTTTTACCTTCAGAACCGCCAAAAAGTGGAGGGTTATCTGCTGGCTGACCTGTACGCCAACCTGCGGGTGAACCGGACGCGGCTGTTTATTAAACTCACCCACGCCAACCAGGGCTTTGCGGCCCCCGGCTATTTTGTGGCCCCCGATTTTCTGCAAATGCGACGGGGATTCGCCTTCGGGGTCGACTGGTATCTGTTCGATTGATTTTACGGCTGTCTGCGGGTAAAAATGGCCCTTTAACTGCTTATACTAAGGTTGATGTATCCCCGAATACCATGATAAACGGTTTGCTGGTCCTGTTCATGCTGGGACTGGCCGGATTGTCCGGCCGGTCAACCGATAGCTCCGTCCAGCCTGCCCCGCTCTTCGACGGGCGGACGTTTCGCGGGTGGGAAGGCGATACGGTTAATTTGTGGCGCATTGAGCAGGGAGCATTGGTGGGCGGGTCGCTGAACAAACAGGTACAACACAATGATTTCCTGTGTACAACCCGCTCCTACGCCAACTTTGACCTGACGCTGCGCTGGAAGGTAGTCGGCACGGGATTTGTCAATGCCGGGGTACAACTGCGCAGTCAGCGTCTGGCGAACCCTGGCTACGAAATGACTGGTTATCAGGCCGATCTGGGCGTTGGCTACTGGGGCAGTCTGTACGACGAATCGCGCCGGAACAAAACACTGGTTCAGCCCGATTCCACGTTGATTAACCGAATTGTCAAAGCAACTGACTGGAATGACTACCGAATCCGGTGCGAAGGCAATCGAATCCGAATCTGGCTCAACGGCCAGCCTACCGTCGACTACACGGAGACCGACCCGGCTATTCCGCAAACCGGCCTGATTGGTTTGCAAATTCACGGGGGTGGCAACGCCGAAGCGTCGTATAAAGACATTATGCTGCGAACATTGCCGTGACCCTACCGGGCTACAGGAGTACCTGATAGTACCTGGCCGTTTTTTCTACACACAATACAAACCTGATTTTTTGCATGGACTTATTTCAGTATCAAAAAGCCCCGGTTCA
>JAYTAC010000244.1:0-4406 GCA_043737755.1 Spirosoma sp. | reverse complement strand
TCAACACGGTTGAAACGGGGAAGCCGGGCCGGACGGAAATTTATTACAACCGCGACGAGTTGGATTTATGGCTCGACATTTCAGCCCGGAAACTCGGCGACGGGTTCGTGGTCACCTTCACCGATATTTCGGTGGTGAAACGGGCAGCCAAATTAGTGGAGCAGTCGGCGGCTGAACTCCAGACCGTTATCGATACCTCGCAAACGGGTATTTTTCTGTTCAGCCCGGTCTACAGCCGTAGCGACGGAGTGGAGACTGGTGAGGTTGTCGATTTCCGGTTTCGGTTAGTCAACCGGATGCTGGCTTCCTACGTGGGGCAGGAGCCTGAAGCGGTAACGGGGACGCTGGGCAGTCAATGGTTCCCCGATTATAAAACCAACGGCCTTTTTAACGCGTACCGGAAAACGTACCTCACCGGCGAAACCCAGCGGTTCGACATTCACTACGACGGTGGCGGCATCGACGCATGGCTCGATATTATGTCGACTAAAATGGGCGATGAGGTGCTGGTGACGTTTGGGGATTATACGCCCCTTAAAAGACTCCAGCAGGAATTAGAATCGTCGGTGGTGGACCTGCAACGCTCCAACGCCAATTTGGAGCAGTTTGCCTACGTGGCCAGTCACGATTTGCAGGAACCGCTGCGTAAAATCGTGTCCTTCGGCGACATCATCGAAACGCAGTACGGGCCGGTCATCGGCGAGCACGGCGCCGACATGATCCGCCGGATGCAGTCGGCAGCGGCCCGGATGCAGGTGCTCATCAAAGACGTGCTGACCTATTCCCGCGTTGCCACGAAGCGCGACGCCATTGGCCTGATCAATCTGACTCAGGTTACGGCTAATGTGGTCGATGATCTGGAAACGGCCATTACCGATCAGAAAGCCACCGTAACTGTCGATCCGCTGCCGACGGTCGAGGGCGACGCCGGTCAACTGCGGCAGTTGTTTCAGAACCTGCTCAGCAATGCCCTCAAGTTCACAAGGCCAAACCAGCCCCCCGGCCCGCCCGCGCAACCCGCAGCCCGCATCACGGTCACTACCCGCCCTACAAAAGGCCGCGATGCCGGTATTGTTATCCCACCCGGCGATTTCGACCGGCTGTTTCACCTGATCGAAATCGCCGATAACGGCATTGGCTTCGAGCCGCACCAGGCCGACCGCATCTTTCAGGTTTTCCAGCGACTACACAGCCGGAGCAATTACGAGGGAACGGGCATCGGGCTGGCCATCGTCAAGAAAGTGATCGAAAATCACAGTGGTTATATCGAAGCGGTGGGTTGTCCGGGCGAAGGAGCCACCTTCCGAATTTTGCTGCCCGCGTAGAGATGGGTTCGTGCCGGGCGGCCGATGCGGTTTGTAGTTTGTGGTTGGCTGACGCGTTCTTGTCCTGCGTCAGCAAACTACAAACTACAAACCCATCTCCACACCCGATTCCGTCGGTTTCAGCGTTACTTTGGCGACTGAATCAACCGAACATAGACTTTATGCGCATTTTCGTTTTTCTGATTGGCCTGCTGGTCGTAAGTTCCTGCAAGCTTGCCGTGCCCGGCGTTGCCGTTGCCCAATTTTCATCGGACCCGACCATTACGCCCGTGCCAGTCGGCCAGATCGACGAAGCGTCGGGCATGGCCGACAGCCGGAGTCAGCCCGGCAACGTGTGGGTTCAGCAGGACGGCGGCAGCCCGCCCGAACTGGCCCTGCTGGGCTACGACGGTCAGCTAAAAGGTAAGATAGCCATCCCCAACAGCACCAACCGCGACTGGGAGGAACTGGCAACGGGTCCCGGACCTAAGGAGGGCGTTAACTACCTGTACATCGGCGAGATTGGCGACAACAACGCGCAGTACGACACGTACCGGATTTACCGACTGCCCGAACCGACCAATCTTCAGACGCCCGTTACGCAGGTTGAACGCATTAACTTCCGCTACCCCGACGGTTCCCGCGATGCCGAAGCCATGTTTGTGGACCCCCAAACGAAAGATATCTACGTCATTACCAAGCGCGAACCCAACGTACGGCTCTACCGATTGGCTTACCCCCAGAATATCAACGAAGTAACCATTGCCCAAGCCTACGGCGAATTGCCGCTGAGCTTCGTTACGGGTGCTGCCATCTCGCCCGACGGCAGTGAAATTGCGGTGCGGACCTACACGGCGATCACGTATTGGAAGCGCAACGCCAATCAAACCATTGCCGACGCGCTCCAAAACGGCAACAGCCGCCCGCTACCGTACCGGCAGGAGCCGCAGGGCGAAGCCATTTGTTTCGATAAAGACGGGAAGGGCTATTTCACCATCAGCGAAAAGGCCAATGCTTCGTCGGTGAACCTGTTTTATTATGCCCGCAAGTAAATTAACGAGCGAACGGGTGAATGAGTGAACGAATGAATGCGTTAACCACTCACTTGTTCATTCATCCTTTTGCTGTCTGATTCATTGAAAACCGCTGCTGTTATTGGGGCTGGCATTGCCGGTATTGCCGCGTCGATTCGGCTGGCCGTGAAAGGCTACACCGTCGACGTGTACGAAGCCAATGCGTATCCGGGTGGTAAACTCTCTACGTTTGAGCGGAGCGGCTACCGGTTCGACGCGGGGCCGTCGCTGTTTACGATGCCGCACTTAGTCGATGAGCTGTTCCGACTGGCTGGTCGCAACCCCGCTGATTATTTCGAGTACGTCAAATTGGCCGAGACATGCCGCTATTTCTGGGACGACGGCACCCGCCTGACCGCCTGGGCCGATCAGGAGCGGTTTGGGCGCGAGGTAGAAACTGTGCTGGGCGAACCCGCCGACCACTTGCACCGGCACCTCGCCGACAGTGCCCTTAAATACGACGTGACGGAAAAACTATTCCTGCACCGCTCGCTCCACAAAGCCGCCACGTGGCTCAACCGCGACGCCCTGCGCGGCTACCTGAATTTGCCTAAGCTGGGCGTGTTCGGCACTATGAACAAGGCCAACGAACGGCGGTTTCGGCATCCAAAATTGGTACAGTTATTCAACCGCTACGCCACCTACAACGGCTCCGACCCGTACCAGACGCCCGCCACGCTCAACATCATTCCGCACTTGGAATACAACATCGGCGCGTTTTTCCCCCGGAACGGGATGGTCAGCATCACCAACAGTTTGGTGCAGTTAGCCGAAGAACTGGGCGTCCGATTCCACTACAACACCCCCGTTTCGGAGATCGTGACGGAGGGCAGGAAAGTGGTAGGGGTTGACGGAGAGAGCTACGACCTCGTCGTCTCCAACATGGACGTGGTCAGTACGTTCAGAAAACTGCTGCCCCACGCCCGGCAACCGGAGCGGATTCTGCGGCAGCCCAAGTCGAGTTCGGGCCTGATTTTTTACTGGGGCATCAAGCGGGAGTTCGCTGAATTAGACCTTCACAACATCTTTTTCAGCACCGACTACCGCGCCGAGTTCGAGAGTCTGTTTGGCCGCAACGAACTGTCCGACGACCCGACGATTTACCTCAACATCACCTCGAAGCACAAACCCGACGATGCGCCCCCCGGCTGCGAAAACTGGTTTATCCTGCTCAACGCGCCCAACAACACGGGGCAGGACTGGGACGCCATCATCGACCGCGCCCGCCAAAACGTGATCCGCAAACTGAGCCACGCGCTGGGTGTCGACGTGGCCCCGCTGATTGAGACGGAGGCCGTGCTGGACCCGCGCAGCATCGAATCCCGGACGTCGTCGAGTCAGGGAGCATTGTACGGCAACAGTTCCAACAACCGGTTTGCGGCTTTTTTGCGCCACGCTAATTTCTCGCACGAGTTCAGCAACCTCTATTTCGTGGGGGGCAGTGTGCATCCGGGCGGGGGCATTCCGCTCTGCCTGCTGTCGGCTAAGATCGCGACGGAGATGGTTGACTAAAATAGTCGAAGGATGGAAGGCCATCGGTCAATTCAAACGCTGTTGGGGTAGAGTTTTCCGCAGGGCCCCAACTGTTTTGTGTGAATAGCAGTGGAGATCTGCGCGACCTGATCATCTCAGAATATGGTGAGCTGACGCGAACAGTCGCTACTCCAAGTTTGTGAATTACTGTGAAAGAGAGAATTATAGTTAGTTTATCGGGTTCTTAAGGTTACAAAGCAGATTATCAGATTATTGATAATCTCACTAAATGAATATTGAAATATTTTCTTTTAGTAGTACAACTGTTCTGCTTACTGTTGGGTCATGATAACAGTACCGGCACAAAATTTTCTGTTACGGTATGAATTTAGTGTCAACGTAAACCCTGATAATCATGAACCTTTTACGTCTGCTTACTAGAGCGTGTGGACAACTAGTACTCTACCCTACTAAAAATGGGAAAGAAAATGGGAAAATCGGATTTTTGTAGTTCCGCAACTCCAAATCTCCTCTTTTCCCGTGAAGCAGAGTCTCA
>JAYTAC010000243.1:0-1694 GCA_043737755.1 Spirosoma sp. | reverse complement strand
CCACCATATATGCCTACGAGCCGATGCCCGCCAATGTGGAAACGCTCCGGCAGACGATCCGGCAGAATCCCCGGTTGCAGCACAGTATCCGGTTGTTTCAGATGGCCGTAACGGGGTTGCCCCTCGATCACCTCGACTTGTTTGCCGATGCCGAAGAGAACAGTCAGGTGGTGGCCTCGGTGTTTGCCGGGTTCGACAAAAGCAACACTCAACATATAATTGTGCCGTGCATCACGCTCACGGATATTATCCTGACGAATGACCTGCCGTTGGTCGACCTGCTGAAGATGGACTGCGAAGGCAGTGAGTACGACATCATCTACCACACCGACCCTGAACTGATTCGGCGCATCGGCCGGATGGTCGTTGAGGTGCACGACGTGAACAGCGACCGGAACAACATCGGTGCCTTCAACGCCTATGTTCAATCGCTGGGCTACACAACTACCCACGCGCCCATCAACTCATTCTGCCACGCGCTGGAAGCCGTGCGCCGATAATTGTGTTATTCAACTCATTCGCACATTTGTAATATAACTGGCAAAGCAATTAATAAGTATTAACTTGAATCGATAATCTATCAACTAACTGGAGGTAACAACCATGGGTCAACTCTGCGTTCTCTTAGCCGACGATGACGAAGACGATTGCTTCTTCTTTCAGGAAGCATTGAATGAGTTACCCGTATCTGCCCACCTTACCATTGTACAAGACGGGGAGCAGCTCATGCAGCTACTCGCAAAACCAACGACCTCACTACCCGACGTCCTGTTTCTGGACCTCAATATGCCGCGAAAAAACGGCTTCGAGTGCTTGCGGGAGGTAAAGAACAGTGAACACTTGAAACAGCTTCCGGTTGTGGTATTGTCTACCTCGTTCGACCGGGCCATGGCCAACCGGCTTTACCAGAGCGGAGCGAGTTGCTGCATGCGCAAGCCGTCGATTCATTCCGAACTCAAAGGGTTGATTCAGCAGGCACTGACGGTGGTCGCGCAGAGAGCCGATTTGCCAGTGGCCAACGGCACTGCCGTTATCGGGTAACCAGTTCACCGCAACCCAATTGTAGTTAGCCTAAGACCATCATTCTTGTGAGCACTGAAAAAAAGATTTTGTCCGCCAACCTGTTTCCGGTGGTCGGCATCGGCGCGTCGGCGGGCGGGTTGGAGGCTTTTAAAATGCTGCTCAAAGCCATTCCCGAAAAATCGGGCATGGCCTACGTGTTGGTGCAGCATCTGGCCCCGACCCACGAAAGTATGCTGCCCGAACTGCTGCAAAAGGCTACGAAGGTTCCGGTACTGGAAATATTGGATGACGTTAAGGTGGAGCCGGACCACATTTATATCCTGCCCAGCAACAAAATGCTGGTGGCCAACGATGGTGTGCTGCAACTAAGCCCCCGCCCCGCCAGCAAAGGACAACGAAATCTGCCTATCGACCTCTTTTTTACGTCGTTGGCCGAGATTCACCACAACCACGCCATTGGCGTGGTGCTGTCGGGCACGGGCAGCGACGGTACGCAGGGACTCAGAGCCATCAGAGACAACGGGGGCACCACCGTGGCGCAGGACGAAGTCTCGGCCGGGTATGCCGGGATGCCCCAAAGTGCCGTGCAGGCCGGAGTCGTGGATTTTGTGCTCCCGCCCGATCAGATACCCCAAAAACTGTTGGACTTGCGGGCGGGCGTCGATGAAAAC
>JAYTAC010000242.1:0-1695 GCA_043737755.1 Spirosoma sp. | reverse complement strand
CGTAAGCAACAGGAAGCCGGTCAACTTTACCAAAGTTCCAAACTTTGGCAAAGTTGACCGGCTTCCTGTTGCTTACGAATAAGCAGGCGTCTTGCGCGAAATAATTCCCAAAATAGCCAAGCCAACTGCAATACCGGCTCCTAAACCAGCGACCTGCTGCAACGGACTCTGCTCTTGCTCCACACCAATCGCCACATACGCCCACGCGAAAACCAGGATATACGCCACGCTCCGGTAGCGGTTGAACAGCCACGCGCCAATCACCAAACCGACAATCAGGATGGCGATGGCCCACGTTTCTTCGCTCGTGCCCAGCAGGTTGAAATCGGTCGCTTTCAGGTAAACGGCAACGTTCAGGATCGTGGCGACGGTGAGCCAGCCGAAGTAGATGGAGAAAGGAATCCGGGCTAACCACGTCATGGCGGGCGAAGCGGGCGATTCGGGCAACGTAGCATCCAAGTCGGGGGCAACAACCGGTGTGTGGGGCCGCATCAGCAGCCGCTGCTCGATGATGGCCACCGAAAACAGCATCACCAAGATCACAATTAGCGCAGTACCGATCCGTTCGTTGTTGAACAGCGGACTCCAGATGGCATTGCAGAGCGTATTCAGCACCACTAACCACCCCACGGCCCGAAAACGCCGGTTTGTCCGCTGCGACGGCAGGGCCTGATAGATGGCGAAGGCCAGCAATCCCAGAAAAATAAGTCCCCAGATCGAAAACGCGTAACCCGCCGGGGTAATCAGCGTGTGGTATTTGTCGGACACCTCGCCATTGGTCAGCCCGCCGAAGGCGCGAACGTTGGAGAGATAATTCATCACGATCATCGTGACAACGCTGAACACGACGAGGAACTGACGGAGTTTGTCGTTTTGCATGAAAAGCGAACGGGGTTGATGTCTCTCGACAACCAACCCCGTTCGCTTTGTGTTTTTTATTGGTTGCTCCAACGCTAAATCGGTGGGCTATTACAATTCCAAAATTTTGATCTCCGTCCGGCGGTTGCGCTGATGCTCTTCTTCGGTCTTCGCGTTTCTGACCACCAACTGCGTTTCGCCGTAGCCTTTGGCCACCAACCGATCAGCCATTACGCCCTGCGAGACGATGTAGTCAACGGCGGATTTAGCGCGGTTCTGCGACAGACGCAGGTTATACGAATCCGTGTCGCGAACGTCGGTGTGCGAACTGAGTTCGAGTTTGAGCGTCGGGTTATCTTTCAGAATCACGACGATCTTGTCAAGTTCGGGAGAGGCATCAGCCCGGATGTTGAACTTGTTCAGGTCGTAATAAATATTATCCAGCACAAACGTCTTGTTGAGCAGCGACTTGTCGAGCAGAATCGGCACGTAGAACGTGGTGTCGGTTTGCGGCTTGGTCAGGAAGATTTGCGGGATGCTTTTGCCCTGCATCGTAAACGGCTCCCGGCGCGTGAGGTAGCCCCGGCGTTCGGCTAAGATCGTGTAGTCTTTGCCTTCGAGCAACGGGTATTTCCCAAACGTGCCGCCTTCGCCCGTCGTCACTTCGGCAATAGGCTGACCAGTCGCATCGTCCAAAATCCGCACCCGCGCCGAATCGAGCGGCACCACCGGCGACTCGTTCACCGATACGGTTCCGGCAATGAAATAGCGAACCGTTTTCGGTGCGCCCGGCGTGTTCTGCGCAATCGTCGTCGTGTCGCGGGCCGGACCTTCCTG
>JAYTAC010000241.1:0-1697 GCA_043737755.1 Spirosoma sp. | reverse complement strand
CGCTGAATCTGTTGTTCGGCCTGCCGCTCACGGTCGGCATTCTAATTACGGCGTTGGACGTGTTGCTGCTGCTGTACCTGCAAAATCGGGGTTTTCAGATACTGGAGCGCATCGTAGCCAGTCTGATTTTCCTGATCTTTCTTTGTTTTGGCTACGAACTGATCGTGTCCCGGCCCGATATGGCCGGTATTATCGGGGGTCTGCTGCCCCGCGCCGAAATCGTGACCAACCCAGCCATGCTCTACATCGCCATCGGTATTCTGGGAGCTACGGTCATGCCGCACAACCTCTACCTGCACTCCAGCATCGTGCAAACCCGCGACTTCGACCGTGACGATGCGGGTCGTAAATCGGCCATCAAATTCGCCACCATCGACTCCACGGTTTCGCTGTTTCTGGCCTTTTTCATCAACGCAGCCATCCTGATTCTGTCGGCAGCCGCGTTCCACTTTTCGGGCAACCAGCAAGTAGCCGACATCACCGACGCCCACCGCCTGCTCGACCCGGTGCTGGGCGTCAAATTTGCGGGTATTTTCTTTGCGGTGGCCCTGCTGGCGTCGGGTCAGAATTCCACGCTGACGGGTACGCTGGCGGGGCAGATCGTGATGGAAGGGTTTCTAAAACTACGCATCAGGCCGTGGGCGCGTCGGCTCATCACCCGCCTGATCGCCATTGTCCCAGCCATGATCGTGGCTATTCTGTACGGCGAAAAAGGCACGAGTGAACTGTTAGTGTTGAGTCAGGTAATCCTATCGCTGCAACTGAGTTTCGCCGTGGTGCCGCTGGTCACCTTCACCAACGACCGGCTGAAAATGGGGCGTTTCGTCAACCCCGGCTGGGTGCGGGTACTCTCGTGGGCGGTGGCCGTGACCATCATCAGCCTGAACGCGTACCTGCTCTGGGATACGTTTACGTAATTGCGCTGCTTCCTTACCACATACCGTCTAATCAATACATTTGGCAAAACTAAATACACGGTGTTTATTTGTCAGGCAACAGGCAATTACAGACGCAGCCAGCACAAACACGTAATCATAAACCACTGACTGTCAGTACAAAGCAGCTACTTTACCTCACGCGCTTGTATATGTTGAGTGTTCGCCTGAAATGTTCTTTCATTTTCGGCTTCTGTCAGACAAGACGCATTCTATTGACAGACAGCCCTTTCTGAGTGAACTGGGTTGCGGTCAACAAATCAAACTCCGTTGACAGGCCAGCCTGACAAGCGGGTACGTTTCGTCCGACAGGCCGCGCTCCTCGACAGACCAGCGTTTGGAGAATTACTCTAATTTTTATTGATTAAAATTTGGTAGCTGTTTAGGTAGCCCATTGGAAACTACCACTCAGAACGCTGGCTAACTCATCGACCACGTTGCGACCATTCTTTCTCATGGTGGAAACAAAGCTCGAAATACGGGCATACACCCCCGCCCCGCTCTCAGTCCGAAAGCAGCCACTCACCCGTTGTTTGACCTTCACTGGGCGAAGATCCCGTTCGGCCTGATTATTCGTGAAGGGCACACCCGGCTCAAATGCAAATGCTAGCACCGCAGCCTGATGCAGCAGAAGCCGATTCAGCAAGTTGCGTCCCTTGCTGCGCCTGGGGCGACTAGTGTCCCCGTTGGTCTTGAAAAAGACCAGCACGGGCAGTTCTTCTTCGTCAGCCTGCCCACAAAGTTGCTCATAACACTGCTGCC
>JAYTAC010000240.1:0-1699 GCA_043737755.1 Spirosoma sp. | reverse complement strand
CTAAGGAACAACTGATCGACACCCGAACCGATAAAATCAACGCGGCTGATATCGACTACGTGGCCAAACGAAAGCTGCTGATCGTACCGACGTTTTTCAAGAACAAGTTGGTAGCCTACCGGTGGGAGTAATCAATACGCGATTTCCTCCTCGTCTAACAGCCGTTTCACGTTCAGGATGCAGCCGTCCATGACGGGTATGTCGTTGTGCCACTCGGTAAAAATCCAATCCTGATTGGGCACAGCCACAAATACCCGGCGCGACTTGCTGAATACCCACAAGACACGCTCGACGCCAAAATCGAACAGCCGCTGCGTTTTTTCGGCGACGTAATCGTATTCCTGTCCGTTAAAATCCGTCAGATCGATTTTAATGTCGACTTCAATCACAATTTTGGGGGGAGTGCTGAAGTATTTTGTTGTGATGTCGAACGTGCCTTTCTCAAACACGGCGACGTCGCAGGAGAGATTCTCATTCAGGTCGAGGTGCAAACCGGCTTCGTTCGTAACGGGCAGGTATTTCTTTTTGTCGCGGTTGTTCATCATGAAGGTATGAATCAACGAGACCAAAATTGACTGCAACGAACTACTGCCCATGACACTTTCAGGATTTAGATTTTTCTCCATCACTTCTTTGTACCCTCGATAATACAGAGGTCGGCCGTTGAGCACCTCGTAAATCAAGTATGACGGGATGACCGGGGCGGCTGTTGGCGTAGGTTCCTGCGTGGCTACCATGTTTGCTTGAATTAGTGCGTAGAGCAATATAACGATTTTTTCAGGAAAGCAGCCGGTCGGTGGCTTGCTTCGCCTTGTCGACGCCGAAACCGTTCATGGCCTGCTCTATGTGCGCCACAATCAGGTCGTTGCCGAGGTTGCCGATGCTGCCTTCGTGGGTGTGATGCAACTGTCTGATGGGGCTGTACGTATGCTCCGCAATTTCCTTGCCCACCGTTTGATAGGCTTCGCGGAAGGGTACGCCCTGCAACACCAGTTCGTTGACGCGCTCCACGCTGAACAGCAGATCATATTTGGGATCGGCTAACAGATGCGTTTTTACTTGAAGGTGTTCGAGCATGAAATCCGTGATGTTCAAGCAGTCCAGAATATCGTCGAAGGCGGGCATCAGGATTTCTTTCAGCAACTGCATATCGCGGTGATAGCCCGATGGTAGGTTGCTCATCACCAGCGTCACCTCCATCGGCAGGGCTTTCAGGCGGTTGGTTTTGGCCCGGAGCAGTTCGGCTACGTCGGGGTTTTTCTTGTGCGGCATGATGCTGCTGCCCGTTGTGAGGGCGTCGGGTAGGGTCAGGAACCCGAAGTTCTGGCTGTTATAGAGACAAATGTCCATCGCCATCCGCCCGATGGTTGCGGCCACGGCAGCCAGTGCGGTGAGGGCCGTTTGCTCGGTTTTGCCCCGGCTCATCTGCGCATACACCACGTTGACGTGCATTCCCTCGAAACCCAGCAGTTCGGTGGTGAGGGTCCGGTTGAGCGGAAACGACGAGCCATAACCCGCCCCCGATCCGAGCGGGTTGCGGTTAGCCATTCGGTACGCCGTCTGGAGCATGAACATATCGTCGGCGAGTGCTTCGGCGTAAGCCCCGAACCACAGCCCGAACGACGACGGCATGGCGATTTGCAGGTGTGTGTAGCCCGGCAACAGATCATTTTTGTGCTGTTCCGAGCGGGCGATGAGC
>JAYTAC010000239.1:0-4421 GCA_043737755.1 Spirosoma sp. | reverse complement strand
GCCTTCGGCTCAAACAGCAGGATGCTGTCCGGGACACTCAAATCACCCCGGCAGATACACCCGAAACGTGGTGCCTTCCCCTACCCGGCTGATGACATCGATGGTGCCGCCGTGATTCTCCACGACTTTGCGGCAGATGGCCAGCCCGACACCCGTGCCGCTGTACTGACTTTTGGTGTGCAGCCGCTGGAATACCTGAAAAATCTGGTCGCGGTATTTGTCGTCGAAACCGATGCCGTTGTCGGCGATGGCGATCTCCACAAACCGGGGAGCGTCGCCGGGCAGCGGCATGGCGTCAGGTGGCAGATCGGTCGCTGAAACGTACCGATTGGTAATTTGCACCACGGGGGAACGGTCGATCTGCCGAAATTTGAGCGCGTTGCTCAGCAGGTTCTGAAACAGTTGCCGCAGTTGAAGCGCGTCGCCCGGCACGGTTGGCAGCGGGTCAATCTGCACGTCGGCCCCGGTTTCGCTGATGACTAAACTCAGGTCGTCGCACACCTCGGCGAGCAGGTCGGCGAGTGATACCCGCTGGAACGGGTCGCGGTGGGTGCTGATGCGGGAGTAGGCCAGCAGGTCAATGACCAGCGTCGACATCCGCCCGGCCGCCGACTGCATCCGTCCGATCATATCGGCCCCGGCGTCGCCCAGAGCCGGGCGATATTCTCCCAGCAGAATATCGCCGAAGGCCCTGATTTTGCGCAGTGGCTCCTGCAAATCGTGGCTCGCGACGTAGGCAAACTGCTGGAGGTTATCGTTGGAGCGCTGGAGTTCGAGGTTGGCCCGTTCGAGGTCCCGCCGATGCTGGCGCTGTTCGGTGACGTCGTTGAGCAACAGCAGAAATCCGTCGTCGAGCCGGGTGCCCAGCATGTCGAGCCACCTGTCGACGCTGATGTAATAGAACTCATCCCGAAACGACCCTTCGTCCTGCGTTACCCGCATCATCTGCTCAAACAGGCCGGGGTAGAACTCATCCGCAAATCGCTGGCGCAGCGTTTGCCCGTGGAGCGCATCGCCCGACTCCTGCATGATGGCAGTTGCCGCCGGATTAAACAGAATCGACTCGAAGTCAACAATTCCCCCTCCTTCATCCCGAACGGCTTTGTACACCGCAATGCCGCTCATGGACGTGTCGACCAGTTGGGTCAGAAACGCGGCCTGCCGCTGCTGCTCGAGTTCGGCCTGTTTGATTTTCGTTACGTCGAGGTCGGTGAAGAGCATCCGGTTACCCACGCCCACGAACGTGATGTCGTACCAGCCCGAAATACCATCGGTAAAGTAAGGCATGACCACCTGCCGCGTTTCGCCCGCGTTGGCTGCTTCGACGATGGCAGTGAAAAAAGGAGTCTCCACAATGCCGGGGAACAGGCGCAGCAGTCGATTTCCGGTCATTTCGGCCACCGTCCGGCCCGTGTTGGCGGCATTGACGGAGTTGGTAAACACATACTCGAAGTCGACGATAACGCCCTGCTCATCGCGGATCACCTCAAACAGGGTCATACCTACTTTCCCGTTCTCGACAATCGTCCGAAGCAGTTCGGCTTGTTCTGCCTGCTCAACCTGTAACCGTTTTCGTTCGGTGCTGTCAGCGTAGAAAACCGCTATGCAGTCATCCATCCGGACCGCCGACACGTCGTAGAAAACGGGCAGCAGCGGGCTAACCGGATGCAGCTTCATCTCCTGCCGGTGGGCTTCGCCCGTGCGCAACACCCGCCGGAGTGCGTCGAGCGGCAGTTGATTGGCCGAATCGGGCAACGGACCGAAACTGCGCTCCGCCGTGGCATTCACCAACACCAGTGTCAGATCATCGGTTACTGCACTGGTTGACTTGGACTGATAGACCAATACGCCATTGGGAGAGGCATGGAAAAGACGCTCGGCGATGCTTGTGAACAGGGATGGTGGTAGGGGAGTCATAGGAATGAGGAAGGTAGTATATACGGTGGGAAACGACAGGAAACTCCGGCTGAAGCGGTTAATCGGTCCGTATGGTACGCGAATAATCGCTCACAAATTTGGATGTTTTTTGTGCCAGTTGGTAGCGTCCTGATAGGCTTTCGCCACGGCTAATACTTTTCCCTCGGCAAACAACTGTCCCATGAACGTAATGCTGACGGGCAGGTTTTGCTTCGTGAATCCATTGGGCAGCACCACGCACGGGTGACCGGTCAGGTTAGTGAGCGTCAGGTTACCCCCGGCGTAGGTCGGGCTGACATACACGTCGAGGTTACTGGCTTTCAGTTGGGCGGCCATCTCGTTAATAAGTTTGGTGCGGGCGCGGTTGGCCTGAATGTACTCCACAGCGGGCACAAACCGCGACGAGCGGAACTCGTTGGGCCAGGCATTTTTGATCTGCCGCACCATCTGATCGTCGCGGCCCGAGCGGGTCAGTTCATCGAACGACGCGGCTGCCTCAACCCCCAAAATAAACGAAATCCGGTTGGCCGACACACTCGTCGGCAAGTCGAACGGCACCAACTCAGCCCCCAAGTTGCGCAGCGTTTGGAGCGTGAGCGAGTCGTTGGCGCGGTTGGGATACGTGCTCTCAAACGCCTTTTTGACGTAACCGATGCGCATTCCTCTCAGCGACGCCATCGGCGCATACCGAAACGGAGCGGCCATCACGGTCGGGTCGTGACCATCGGGACCGTGGATGGCGTTGAACACCAATCCGCAGTCTTCTACCGTGCGGGCTATCGGCCCTATCTTGTCCATGCTCCAGCTCAGGGCCATCGCCCCGTGGCGGCTCACCCGCCCGAAGGTAGGGCGCAGGCCGGTGGTGCCACAAACCGTCGATGGCGACACGATGGAGCCGAGCGTTTCGGTGCCGATGCCGAACGGCAGCAGCCCCGCCGACACCGCCGACGCCGTTCCTGCCGACGAGCCGCTGGAACCCGTTTCGGGACTCCACGGGTTACGCGTCATGCCGCCGAACCAGACATCACCCCAGGCCAATTCGCCCACCGACGTTTTTGCGCAGAGCACCGCCCCGGCTTCTTCCAGTTTACGGATCACCGTAGCGTCGAGGGTCAGCGTCCGGTCTTTGTAGAGCACTGATCCCCAGGTGGTTTTATAGCCGCGCTTGGCCAATAAATCTTTCGCACCGTAGGGAATGCCGTGCAGCGGTCCCCGGTATTTTCCGGCTTTCAGGTCAGCATCGGCGCGGGTGGCCTGTTGCAGGGCGAGATCAGTGGTCAGCGTGACGACGCAGTGCAGTTTGGCGTCGTATTTTCGGAGCCTGTCGAGGAAAAATCGGGTCAGTTCGACCGACGAAATCTGCCGGGTGCGGATCAGTTCGCCCAACTGCCCGACGGAGTAAAACGCTAATTCGTCCCGATTCACCGGCAGAACGACTTTCCCCGGCACCGATGCCCGGAACGACGACGGCCCGGCGGGCATCCTGAAACCGGCGGGCAGCGGATTAAAATACAACGCCGGGGCTACGTCGTTGGGCAGGTCGATTTTGCGCAGGGCGTCGTAGTCCGTTCGGAAGTCGTTCAGATTGTCGAGCATCGAATCGCGCTCGGCGGGCGAGAAGTCCAGCCCAAACAGCCGGGACGCTGTCTCGGCCATGTCGGTGGTGAGGGGTTTCTTGGGGTCGTCGGGGGCGGTGATGAACGCGCCGAGCAGGAAACTACCCGCGCAGGCAGCCAATAGTGTAGTTATTCGTTTCATTCGGATGGGACCATCGGTAAAACAGCCACCCAAAATACGACACTGACTGCTTTATATTGGTAGTTGCCGCGAAAATTCCTGGTGCAGAGCCACAATTTGCGGGAGCAGCAACTGACGCTCGTCATTATCGAAGACATAATCGGCGATGCGCAGCCGCTCATCGTCGCTCACCTGCCGGTCGATGATGTGCTGAATCTCGTCGGTGGACCGGTGTGGGTCACGGGTTCGGATGCGGCCCATGCGTAGGGCAGCCGGTGCCTGAACCACAATAACTTTGTCGAGCGAATTACCGTCGCCAGCCGCCCGCATCAGCGCGGCTTCTTTGATAACGTACGGCGTATCGGCGTGTTGACTAACCCACAAGGCGGTATCAGCGATAACGCGGGGGTGAACAACGGCGTTGAGCTGGTCGAGCAGCACCGGATCGGCGAACACCTGCGAGGCCACCCACGCCCGGTTGTATTTCCCCAAGATCGGTCCGGCGTTCCGGTCATACGCCTGTTTTCCCAGCACCCGCGTAATGTCGGCTTTCAGAATCGGGTCGTGTTCGGTGAGCCATTTAGCCCGCTCATCGGCAGAATACACCGGAACGCCCAGCGTCGCAAACACGCGGCACACCGTACTTTTGCCGGAGCCAATCCCGCCTGTCACACCGATTTGAAGGGGTTCATGTATCACTATCGGTCGTTTTGCTTACGCTCCTCCACGACTTTCGTCGCTACTGCCAATACTTGGTTTGGAAATTT
>JAYTAC010000238.1:0-1700 GCA_043737755.1 Spirosoma sp. | reverse complement strand
GCTATGCCGACGCTGAGGGCGAACCAACGACTATCGAACACAAAGGAGCGATTCAATGCGTCGGGGCGAATGACGTTTTTGTGGCCACATTCACGATTAGCATAATCTGAACACTGCGCAAGAATCGAGTTTTTTATGGAAATTGCTTACTGAACGGATCGAAGCACCGTCTTCAGCACCGCCACACTCCGCTCCAACTCGGCTTCCGTGCTCGACGCAAAGCCCAGCCGGGTTCCGTTCAGCATCTGCCCCGGTGAATTGTGCGTCAGCCCGTTGGACAAATGAAGTCCGCGCCGACCGGCCCGTTCCATCAACATTTCCATATCGATTGCCGGGTCGAACGTGGCCCACACGGCCAGGCCTCCGTCGGGTTTGGTGAACTGCACGGCGTCGCCCAGTTCCATTGTCAGCAGGTAGCAGAAATGGTCGCGCCGGGCGTGGTAGGTGCGCAGTGCCTTGCGGAAATGACGCCCGAGATCGCCGGTTTTGAACAACTGCCCCACCGCAAATTCCAGCATGGTGTCGCCCTGCCGGTCGATGATGCGCCGGAGCCGGGCCAGTTCATCAATCAGGGCCGTCGGGGCCACCACGTAGCCGATCCGAAACGCCGGGGCTACCGATTTGGTCAGCGAACCGACGTAAATGACCATACCCCGCCGGTCGGCACTGGCAAGGGGCAAAATGGGGCGGCTCAAGTAGTGAAAATCATAGTCGTAATCATCTTCCAGAATAGCAAAGCTATGCTCTTCGGCGAGTTGTAGCAGCCGAACGCGCCGGTCGGGTCGCAGCGTCACTGTGGTGGGATAATGGTGATGGGGCGTCACGGACACTAACCGAACCGGCATTTTTTCGGCCAGAGCCGCCAGTGCATCCACGTCGAGACCATACGCGTCGACAGGAACGGTCAGCACAGTGGCCCCGGCGTTGCGGAAATTCATGGCAGATCCCGCCCAGGTCGTCTCACCCGTCACCACCACGTCGCCGGGGCGCAGCAGCACCCGACTCGCCAAATGCAGCCCCATAATACTGCCCCGCGTAATGAGGACGTTGTCGGGCGTGGTGCGCAGGCCGCGCGTTTCGTTGAGGTAAAGCGACAGTTGTTCGCGCAGCAACGGGTGACCTTTCGTATCGCCGTAGCCGAACTGCTGCTGCGGGTCGCCCCACCCGAAATACGACCGGTAGGCCCGGCCCAGTTCAGCCAGCGGAGCCAGCCGGATATCGGGAAACCCATCGTCTAAGCGCAATTTCCCGGTGTTGGTCAGCAGCGGCCGGGCCAGAAACGGCTTCGATTCAAAGGCGTAACCAGGTTGGGAAGTAATGCCATTACTTTGAGTAATAGCATTACTTCCCAACCTGCCCTCACCACCAACCAACAACTGCGGGCGAACGTCCGGAACGTGCCCCGCCACAAACGTGCCGCTGCCCGGTCGGGTTTCGAGCCGGCCCTGCGCGGTTGCTTCGTCATAGGCCGCCACAATGGTTTGGCGGTTTACGGCGAGCAAATGGGCTAATTGACGGGTTCCGGGCAGTCGCTGCCCCGCCGATAGCGTTCCCGCCCGGATCAGTTGGCCAAGTTGATCACTCAGTTGCACGAAAACGGGTGTGACCAACGATTTATCGAGTGACAGCAGGGATTTGAAAGGAATCATAACCGGACTACTCTGTTTATGAAAACCGGACGATTTACATAGACCGGTAAA
>JAYTAC010000237.1:0-4428 GCA_043737755.1 Spirosoma sp. | reverse complement strand
GCAGCCGAATTCGATCCGAAAAGGGGGTTATCCTGCACTGTTTTGGCCGGTTAGCTGTAGGGTTGTACATCATTGCTTTCTACTCTTGATTCACATTCTTGTTGTATAAGTAGCAATTACGTAAGACCAATGCCCCGACCAAGCAGTCAGGGCATTGGCGAAGCAAGACTATACCGTGTGTACCCAGCCGAACTCATCGGCGATTTTGCCGGTGCGTAAATTGCTCAGGTAGTTCCTGACCCGAACGGCAAACGAGTCTTCCGGGGCGTTTTCCGGTAGCATGTGATCGTTGCCGTTGTAGCCGATGAGTGAATACGGCGAACAGCCTACCGCTGTTCCAGCCCCAAAGGCTTCGGTCAGCCGTCCGGCTTCGATGCCGCTGATTACCTCGTCGATGGATACTGGCCGCTCCTCGACGCTCATTCCCCAACTACGGGCCAACTGCAAAATCGTGTCGCGCGTGACGCCCTTCAGAATCGAATCCGACGTGGCGGGCGTGACTAACGTACCGTCGATCATGAACATGATATTCATCGTGCCGGATTCTTCGATGTACTTGTGTTCGCGGGCGTCGGTCCAGATCAGTTGATCGTAGCCCTGCTGCTGCGCCAGCATCGTCGGGTACATTGACCCGGCGTAGTTCCCGGCGCACTTGGCGTAACCCACCCCGCCCGGTGCCGACCGGCTGTATTCGGTCTCAACTTTCAGCTTCGGCGGGTTCGCATAATAGGCACCCACGGGGCAGGTGAATATGCAGAACCGGTACGTTTTCGACGGCGTCACGCCCAGCGTTGCGTCCGTAGCAAACATGTAGGGTCGGATATAGAGCGAGCTGTCGGGCGTATTGGGCACCCAATCGGCGTCGGTGCGAAGGAGAGCTTCCAGTCCGCCCATGAACACGTCTTCGGGAATAGCGGGCATACACATCCGCCGGGCCGATTCGTTCATCCGCTCCAGATTGGCGTAAGGCCGGAACAGGAGCACCTTGTTCGCTTCGTTTTTGTAGGCTTTCATCCCCTCAAAAATCGACTGCCCGTAGTGCAACGACGACAGAGCCGGGCTGAGTGCGAAATCGGCGTAGGGTACAACCATCTGATCCTGCCACTCACCGTCTATGAAGTCGGCCACGAACATATGGTCCGAAAAATGTTTTCCGAAAGGCAGGTTGTTAAAATCCACCTCCTGAATGCGGGAGTTCTCTGCTTTCCGCAGTTCGATTTGCAAGACGTCCGTTGTCATGATAAAGGTGTTGGTTAGCGAGTTGGGCCGGACCTGTTACGCGGATGACCTCTCCCGACAAAGCTAAAAATTTAGACTGAAGAAACTTAGTTGTTAAGACAACTTTTTGATCTGACCAGTGACGAGTGCCATAACTTGGAGTTGTGGCATTCGTCACTGGTCAGATCAAAAATTACGTCCTCGGCTTCCATTCCACTTCCTCAACGCTTAGGTCCTGCGCCATTTTTCGGCTCAGCATAAACAGGTAGTCCGACAGCCGGTTGAGGTACTGAATGACGAATGGGTCAACCGGCGATGTCTCGTTGAGGGTGATAACCAACCGCTCAGCCCGTCGGCAAACGGTGCGGGCCAAATGGCAGAACGACACCGACTCGTGCCCACCCGGTAGCACAAATGCCCGCAGTTCGGGCAGTGCGCTGTCCATGTCGTCCATGCTGGTTTCGAGCAGCGTAACGTCGGCTGCTACAATAGCGGGCATGATTTGTTTGGGAGCTTTTTCGGGGTCCGTTGCCAACTCAGCCCCAACTGTAAACAGCCGGTCCTGAATTTCCTTCAGCAGTCCTTTACGTCCCTCGTTTACGGCCTGATCGCGCACTAAGCCAATCCACGAGTTTAATTCATCGACCGTGCCGTAGGTGTCGATTCTTAAATCAGCCTTGCTCACCCGGCGTCCGCCAATCAGCCCGGTCTGTCCGGTATCACCCGTTTTTGTGTAAATCTTCATAGTCTATCAAAACCAAAATGCCATAGAAACGGCTAATCTAACGGATTTGCCCCGTTCGGCCTGTACCTTTGCATCCCAAAACAGGGTGGCAGTAGCAGAAATACAAGTTCTTACATGAAAACAGGTACGTTTTTCGTCCGCGTCTGGCGCACAGTGTCCATTCTCGCATTGGTCTTTGTCCTGTTCAACAGTTATATATCGTACCCCGGCGAAGTGGCCGTTCGTTTCGACGAGCAGGACCAACCCGTTCAGTTTATCGGTCGCGAAACCCTGTTTTATCTTGCCGTTGCCATTTTCCTGATCAATAACACCCTCGTCAACGCTGTGGCGCGGCTATTCCCCCGGATTCCAACGGCGCAGATATTCGTGCCAAACAGACAGGTATGGGCTAATCACCGCGCTAAACTGAACGTGGTCATGACCAACTGGTTTTACACGCTCATGGCGTCCATCAACACAATTCTGGCGTTGGGATTGATGGTACTGTCGTTTTTGAATCGCTCGGCCCGAACCATTGAGCCCATCGATCATGCCTGGTTACTGCCACTCTGTACGGTTATTCTTGTTATCGTGCTGGTGTCCCTACCGGTACGGCTGTTCATGAAACCTGGTGACGATGCCTGAATTAATTGACCTGCGTTTGAGCCAGTTTCAATACGACCTGCCCGACGAACGCATTGCCCGTTTTCCGCTGCCCCGGCGCGACGCATCGAAACTGCTCGTTTATCAGGGTGGTCAAATCAGCCACGCCCAGTTCATGGACCTGCCCGGTTTGCTACCCAAAGAGAGTTTCTTAGTGTTTAACGATACAAAGGTCATTCCGGCGCGGCTGCACTTTACCAAATCCACCGGGGCAATTATCGAATTGTTTCTGCTGAACCCATCTGCCGCTGAATCCACTTCGTACGCACCGCCCATCAGTCAGGCAATGGAAGCGACGGGATCAGCCATCTGGCACTGCATGGTCGGTAACCGTAAACGCTGGAAGTCGACCGAATCGCTTGAGACTATACTAACTACGCAGGAAGGAATAGTAACGCTCACCGCTAACTGGTACGACTACGACCGGTCAACCGTTCGATTGACCTGGCAACCCGCCGACCTGACATTCGCCCGGATTATTCAGTGTGCGGGGGAGATACCACTACCGCCCTACCTCAAACGCGCTAATGTTAATGCTGATCGGGAGACGTACCAAACCGTGTATTCAACGCGTGAGGGAGCCGTGGCCGCACCCACTGCCGGACTGCATTTCACGCCCGCCGTGTTCGATGCACTAAACAGAGAGGGTATCCAGCATGATTACTTAACGCTGCATGTTGGAGCCGGTACGTTCCAGCCCATCAAGGCGGATGATGTCCGGTCACACCACATGCACACCGAGGAAGTTGTTTATACCCGGCGAAACGTAGAAAATCTGCTCCGGCATATTGACCATATAATTCCCGTTGGCACCACATCCATGCGGGCACTGGAGAGTTTGTACTGGATGGGCGTCCGGCTGTTGCGCAATGAACAGAACCCATTCCACCTCGATCAGCACTACGCCTATCAAATTCCTGTCGATCATCAGCCCGCGCCTGCCGACGCGCTGACTGCTGTTTTGGAGTATTTTATTGGTAATGGCCAGGAATCAATCGTGGCATACACCGGCATTTACATCACCCCCGATTACACCTTTAAACTGTGCCGGGGTGTCGTCACGAACTTCCATCAGCCCGGCTCCACGCTGATTCTGCTTGTTGCCGCCCTCATCGGTAATGATTGGCAGAGGGTGTACGACGAAGCTCTCGAAAACGACTATCGGTTCCTAAGCTACGGCGACTCATCGCTGCTGTTGCCGTAATCCGCTAATTTTGCGAAATTGATAACTAAAAGAAGGAGTATCGGTCTGACGTTTCGACGCAAGCCAACCACTTCAACATGCTTTCTTACGGTATATGAATTTTATTGACGAACTCCGCTGGCGTGGCATGTTACACGACATGACCCCCGGCATCGAAGAACAGCTTCGTAGGGAAATGACCGCTGGCTACATTGGTTTTGATCCTACGGCCGCATCGTTACATATCGGCAATCTGGCTACTATTATGTTGCTGGTACATCTTCAGCGGGCCGGTCATAAGCCATTCGCGCTGGTTGGCGGGGCCACGGGCATGATTGGCGATCCGTCGGGTAAAGCCGCCGAACGAGAATTTTTGTCTGAGGAGACATTGCGTCACAATCAGGAGAGCATACGGCAGCAGTTGACCAAATTTCTTGATTTTGAGTGCGGAGCTAACTCCGCCGAGATGGTCAACAACTACGACTGGTTCCGGGAGATTTCGTTTCTTGGCTTTCTGCGCGAAGCGGGAAAGCACATTAGTGTGAGTTACATGATGGCGAAAGACTCAGTGAAGAAGCGCCTTGAAACCGGTATATCCTTCACTGAATTCTCGTATCAGTTGTTACAAGGCTACGATTTC
>JAYTAC010000236.1:0-10682 GCA_043737755.1 Spirosoma sp. | reverse complement strand
TCTACCCAGGATGTCTCCATTCATTATTTTTATTTCTACCATAGTTCATGTCAACTCGCGGGCTGAAGTCCGTGGATACCAATGCAAAACAGAACCGGAATACTTATTCTAACGGGTGTCATCACGGCGATATGCCTGTACTTCCTGTCGTTTACGTTCGTCTCGCGCAACATTAAATCCGACGCCGAGGCCTACGCCACCAGCAAAGCGGGTCAGGTGGACCGCGTCAAAAAACAACGTTACCTCGATTCGCTCTGGAAAGAACCCGTTTACCTCGGCAGCACACTTCAGGAAGTGAGCGAACGCGAATTGGGTCTGGGCCTTGACCTGCAGGGCGGGATGCACGTGGTGCTCGAAGTGTCGCCCGGCGATATTCTGCGGGGTCTGTCGGGTAACAACCGCGACCCTAAATTTGCCCAGGCCCTGAAGCAAACGGCCGAAGATCAGAAGACCAGCAAAACCAGCTTCGTCAATCTGTTCGTGGATAACTACAAGGAAGCGGCACCGGGCAGTAAATTAGCCAGCGTGTTTGCCACTAGTGCCAACCGGGGCAAAATCAGCTTCCAGTCGTCGGACACCGAAGTGCGGAAGATGCTGAACGATGAGGTCGACGGGGCCATTGCCCGCGCGTACCAGATCATTCAGGCCCGTGTCGATAAGTTTGGCGTGGCTAATCCCAACATTCAAAAACTGCCGGGTTCAGGCCGAATTCAGATCGAACTGCCGGGCGTGGACAATCCCGAGCGCATCCGTCGCCTGCTGACCGGGGCGGCCAAGCTGGAATTTACGGAAGTCTACCGCCTGAACGAACTCTCACCGGCTCTGGAAGGCATGGGGGCGTATTTGGTGGCCCAAGAAGCCGAGCGCAAAGCCGCTTTGGGAACGTCATCGGCGGCTAAAGCCGCTGGTACAACGTCGGGCACGGCGGCTAAAGGGTCGAGTCTGGAGTCGCAATTGGCGCAGGGGGGTAAGAAAGATTCGACGGCCGGAAAAGACACCGCAGCCGCTGCTGCCCAGGGTACGGCCCTGACGCAGTTGTTTCTGCCCGTCGGACAGGATCAGTTGGGCGTTTATTTGAAAGATACCGCCCGTGCCAACGCCGTGCTGAACGCCCCCGAAGTGCGGGGACAGTTTCCCGCTGATGCGTTTTTTGCCTGGGACCGCAAAACGTTCAAAGCCACCGATGGCAAGGAGATTCTACCGCTCTATTTTCTGAAGAAGCCCGGTGGCCGCGCTCCGCTCGAAGGCGACGTGATTACCGATGCCGCCAACGACTACGACGACCGGGGTCGCCCCGAGGTGACCATGAACATGAACGCCGAAGGGGGACGCAAGTGGAAAAACCTGACGGCGGCCAACGTCAATCGTCCGGTGGCGATTCTGCTCGACAATCTCGTGTATACCGCGCCGAACGTGCAGAACGAGATTCCAAACGGTCGTTCCAGTATCTCGGGCAACTTCACGGTGGAAGAGACCAAAGACATGGCCAACGTGCTGAAAGCCGGCAAACTACCTGCGCCGACCAACATCGTCGAGGAAAGTGTGGTGGGTGCTACGCTCGGTTCCGAAGCCGTGCAGGCCGGGGTGTTGTCGTCGGTGATCGGGATTCTGTTGGTACTGGTGTTCGTGGTGTTCTACTACAACCGGGCGGGTTTCATTGCCGACCTCGCGCTGGTGGTCAACCTGTTCTTTTTGCTGGGCGTGATGGCTTCGCTCGGTGCCGTGCTCACCATGCCGGGCATTGCCGGTATCGTGCTGTCGATTGGTATGGCGGTGGATGCCAACGTGCTGATTTTTGAGCGGATCAAAGAAGAGTTGGCGTTGGGTAAGAGTTTCAAACTTTCCGTTACGGACGGGTTCAAAAACGCGCTGTCGTCCATCATCGACTCCAACGTCACGACGTTCCTGACGGGAATAATCCTGTTCATCTTCGGAACGGGTTTGATTCTGGGCTTTGCCACGACGCTCATTATCGGTATCCTGACCTCGCTGTTTGCGGCTATTTTCATCACCCGCCTGCTGCTGGAATACTACATCCGCAATGGTAAAACGCTGTCGTTTACCTCGTCGTGGTCGAAGAACTTATTCAAAGACTCGAACTTCGATTTCGTCTCGCGCCGGAAGCTGTACTACACGGTCTCGTCGGTGATTATTGGTTTGGGTATTATCTCGATTCTTTTCAAAGGCTTCGGGCTGGGTGTCGACTTCAAAGGTGGTCGCTCCTACGTCGTTCGGTTTGAGAAAGCCGTCAGCACGGACGAGGTTCGGACGTCATTAGCGAGTGTGCTGGGCGGTGCCCCCGAAGTGAAAACCTACGGCGGTACGGGCATCGGAGCCAACCAGGTGAAAGTGACGACGCCGTTCCTGATCGACGACACGACGCCAACGGCCGACAAGCGGGCTGAAACGGCACTCTACAAGGGATTGGCTAACATCAGCGGCAACCCCGCCCGGATCGAGAGTTCGCAGAAGGTTGGTCCGACCATCGCCTACGACATCCTGACGTCGGCCTTGTGGTCGATTTTGTTGGCCGTTGCTGCCGTGTTCGTGTACATCCTGATCCGGTTCAAGCGGTTAGCGTTTGGCTACGGGGCGGTGGTGGCGCTGTTCCACGACGTGCTCGTGATCTTGGCTATCTTCTCGATCTTTAACGGGCTGCTGCCGTTCTCACTCGACATCGACCAGGCGTTTGTGGGTGCGTTGCTCACGATTATGGGTTATTCGATGAATGATACCGTGGTGGTTTTCGATCGGGTGCGCGAGTACCTGGCCGAGAACAAAGGTAAGAAAGAGAGCATCCCGTCGATCATCAACAACGCCCTGAATGCGACCCTGAGCCGCACCGCCGTTACCGGGTTTTCTACCATCCTGGTCCTGCTGGTGCTGTTTATTTTCGGGGGTGAGACCATCCGGGGCTTTTCGTTTGCGATGCTGATCGGTGTCATTGTCGGTACGTATTCGTCGCTGTTCGTAGCCACGCCGATTGTGGTTGATTCGCTGAGCCGCGATCAGGTGTCAGAAGACGCCGTTAAGCCGGTCATCGCTGAGAAGAAAGTTGGTTACGACGCCGTGCCAACCGAGTTCACAAGTGCGGAAACCGCAGCACCGGAGGAGTTTACGGCCAAGAAAGAAAAGAAAGACAAGAAGCCGCTGATCCGGCCGTCGCAGAGCTAATTGACCGAGACCCCGTCAGCGATGATAATACATCATCGCTGACGGGGTTTCGGTTTTCTGACCAACAATTACGTACCTTTCCCGGCGTTTTTACTCTATATTATTTCTCCCGACGGCTCAATCACCAAACTCTATTTTCCTGCATGGAAACTAAACTAAGAACAGTCGACACCACCAGCATCTGGCGTAAAAAGCCTTTGGCGGCTTACGAAGCCGACATGAAGAAGAGCGAACTGAAGCGGGTGCTGACGCGCTGGTCGCTGACCTCGCTCGGTATCGGAGCCGTTATTGGCGGGGGCGTTTTCGTGCTGACCGGTATTGCGGCCAACGAATGGGCGGGTCCGGCGCTGGCCCTGGCGTTTGTGATGGCGGGTGTGGCCTGTGCGTTTGCCGCCCTCTGCTACGCCGAATTTGCGTCCATCCTGCCCGTCGAAGGCTCTGCCTATGCGTACTCGTACGGGACGGTGGGTGAGATTTTCGCCTGGCTCATCGGTTGGAACCTGATTCTGGAATACATGATGGGGGCCACAACGGTGGCCGTAAGCTGGTCGGGTTATTTCGAGAAGCTGCTCAACCTGCTTGGCGTTTACCCACCTGTGTGGCTGATGAACGACCCCGTCACGGCGCAGGAAAAAGCGGAGAAGCTGCGGGCGGCTGGTCAGGCTATTCCCGATTTCTCATTTGCCGTCAACCTGCCCGCGTTTCTGATCGTGTGGTGCGTCACGTACGTGCTGATCAAAGGCATTAAAGAAGCGGCCAGCACCAACAATGCCATCGTGATTCTGAAAGTGGCCACGGTCATTTTCGTGATTATCGCCGGTTCGTTTTATGTCGACGTGGCCAACTGGACGCCCTTCATTCCCACCCCGGTCATCGACGAAAGTGGTCAGGAACACTATGGGTTCAATGGCATCGTGACGGCCGCCGGCATCGTGTTCTTTGCCTACATCGGCTTCGACGCTGTGTCTACGCAGGCCGGGGAAGCTATCAACCCCAAAAAAGACGTTCCCTTTGCCATTATCGCATCGCTCATTATTTGCACGGTACTATACATTTTGGTGTCGCTCGTGCTAACGGGCATGGTCAAGTATACCGCAATGGATTTGAAGGCACCGGTTGCTCAGGCTTTTGCGGATGTCGGTCTGACATGGGCCGTTTACCTGATTACGATTGCTGCCATTGCCGGTCTGACGTCGGTGATGCTGGTGATGATGCTGGGTCAAACCCGGATTTTTCTCGGCATGGCCAAAGATGGTCTGTTGCCCAAAAACCTGTTCGCATCCATTCACCCGACGTTTAAGACACCCTGGAAAAGTACGATTTTTGTGGGGGCTATCGTCTCAATAGTAGCTGCGCTGACACCCATCGACAAGGTATCGGAGTTGTGCTCGTCGGGAACGTTGCTGGCCTTCGCCATGATTTGCGGAGCCGTCTGGCTGCTGCGCGTTCGGGAGCCGAACTTAGAGCGTCCCTACCGGGCACCCGCTCTGCCCGTGGTCGCTACGCTCGGCATTCTGGCCAATCTATACCTGATGTACAAACTACGCGATACGACTAAGATTACATTTCTGATCTGGTGTACGCTCGGCGTCATCGTATACTTTCTCTACAGCCGTCGGCATAGCAACCTGAACAACCCGGAGGAGTAAAACAAATAGCAGTACAGCCTATGACCAGCGGCCCCGGTAATTTGCCGGGGCCGCTGATTTTTTATGCCCTGATGCTTGTCCCGGAAACCAGTTCACGCTGTCGGATTTTCGTCGATGCCTAACCGGGGGAGGGCCGGGTTCAGAACCTGAGGCACGACTTTAATTCGGAATACGCGCGTACCAACCACGTCGAAGTCGCAACTGTAGAATCCCCGTTGCTTCACGCCCCGATACACAGCCGTATAGTTCACTTTCTGGGGCCAGTTGTTGAGTGCCAATTCAGCCGTGATGGCGTCGACGGCTTTCCGTAGATTAGAGAAGAAGATAACGGTCGACTCCCGCTGGCGAATCGCGTTGAGTGATCCGACGTGCTGAATCGTCACTTCGTAGATAATCCGCCCCGTTAACCTTATTTTGGTTGACACGGAGTTAAAAGCTGGTAAATCGTTCATGCATAGCAATAATAAGAAAAACTATTCGATTATTTTTCAGGGCGTAAACTAAAACTATACGTCGGGCGTTTTACTTTTAACTACCGAAAAAAACCCGACCATCCGATGGCCGGGTTTTTTTATGCCCAACAGAAAAGCGTCGATCAACCTGACCGACGCTTCCTTTGCTAAACCGTTCAGCCCGTGAGTTTATCCACTCGGGCGAATGCCGTTCACCTTATCTTTTGTACATCACCGCATCCACGGCTTCCAATGTTCGCTTGATATTGGGCAGAATAGCCTCAATCAGCGTAGGGGCATAGGGCAGGGGCAAATCCATACTGTTGACCCGAATCACCGGCGCGTCCAAATAATCGAACGCGTTGCGCTGAATGTTGTACGTCAGTTCCGACGAGATAGCCGCCAATGGCCACGCTTCCTCGACTACCACGCAGCGGTTGGTTTTCTTCACCGAATTAATCACCGTATCGTAGTCGATGGGTCGGACCGAGCGCAGGTCGATGACCTCCGCCGAAATACCGTTTTTGGCCAATTCTTCGGCGGCTGCGATGGCCACTTTCATGATCTTGCCGAACGACACAATCGTTACGTCGTTACCCTCGCGGACAATGTTGGCCTTGCCGATGGGAATCAGGTACTCCTCTTCCGGCACCTGCCCTTTGTCGCCGTACATCAACTCCGACTCCATAAAAATAACCGGGTCGTTGTCGCGGATGCAGGTTTTGAGCAAGCCTTTGGCGTCGTAGGGATTGGAAGGAATAACCACTTTCAGGCCCGACGTGTTGGCAAACCAGTTCTCAAAATTCTGCGAGTGCTGACTCGACAGCATCCCGGCATTGCCCGTTGGCCCGCGAAACACGATGGGACACGAATACTGCCCGCCCGACATGCTCATCACTTTAGCGGCCGAGTTGATGATCTGATCGATGGCGACGAGCGAAAAATTAAACGTCATAAACTCGATGATCGGCCGTAGTCCGTTCATGGCCGAACCGACGCCGATACCGGCAAACCCGAGTTCGGCGATGGGCGTGTCGATAACGCGCTCCGGCCCGAATTCGTCCAGCATTCCCTGACTGACTTTGTAGGCACCGTTGTATTCGGCCACTTCTTCGCCCATCAGATAGACCAGCGGGTCCCGGCGCATTTCTTCGTTCATTGCCTCCCGCAGGGCTTCGCGGAACTGTATTTCTCTCATGCTGAGTGCGTTGATTGCGTTTTGAGATGTGTAGTAACCCAACAACGCTGCGTTATCGGATCACTGATGGAACTGGCTCGTAAAACTGGTCAAAATTAGATAAAGCGGACTGATTCGTCAAATGAATGGATGACTATAGCCCGGACGTCAGGCCACTGCCGGTGGTGAAATCTCCACGTGGGCAATCAGATCGCCGGGTTCCGCCACTGGCTCGTCCTGCGACACGTAGTACGCCAATCCTTTGGGTTGTGGCAGTTCCTCGCCGTCCTCTGCCATTCCCTCTAGATGCATAACCAACGCCATTTTCATCTGTTGCAAGGTTTCTTCGACAGTTGCTCCCGTTGCTGCACAACCTAAAACATCCGGTGAGTAGGCGGAATAATTCGACTCGCCCCGTTCGATAACAATTACGTATTGTTCCATGATTATAAAAGTCCGGCTTGCTTTAAAATGCCATTTTGCGTCTCTGGATGAACTTCATCGCCCGGTTTCCCGGCAATTGTAACCCGTCCTGACTTTACTGAATGTTTAAATTGCCGGTGACTACCAACTTGCGAAACCTGCACTCATCCATCACCTTCAATCTGGCGAGTAAGCTCTTTAAATTTCATTCATCAGGTAGTTAAAGTTACGGAATTCTGCGATTCTTCATGGTTGCCCTTTTCCCGACGCCCGCTTCAGATCTTCGATCACGATCTCCTCGAATCCCGGTAACGTTTTGTAGGCGTAGGTAGCCCGCCATTTCGTATTTTTGTAGTCGTAGGACACTTCAAGATACGGTTTGCTGCCGGTGGTGTCTGCGTCGTTGGGGCGGACGTTGATTCTGACGGGAATATTTTTGTGATACTTAAAATATTCGGGGTGGGTGAGGTAACCGAGGGGCGTGGTGTCCCACGGCACAAACCCATCGACGCCGAAGAGTTGCTGATTGAACTGCTGCCACGGCCGAAGCTGGTCGTACACCCACTTGTCGGACTTGTTTTTGTTGTTTAGAAAGTTGATGTCCGTTTTGCCCAGAAACGTGTAGACGCTGCACTCGTAGCCTGACAGCACCACTTTCACGCCCGCGTTGAACAGGATACGGAACGACTCGGGGTCCATCTCGAAGTTATAATCGCCCACCGATAGTTTTTCCAGACCGGGTCGGAACGGCAGTCCCGGCGACCGGCCCGCGCACACAACCACCTCTTCGATCTGCGCAATCAGTTCGGGGTGGTTTTTGACGACGGTCGCTACGTTGGTGATTGGACCGATGGCTAAAATCGGCATTTTCTCGGTGCGCAGGGCGTTGGCCAATGCCCGTGTCGCGTCGGTTTCGGTGCCAACGTCTTTAGCCGTGTCCGAGCCTCGATAAACCGGAATGATCTTGCCCGTCCTGTTGTACCACCTAAGCAGCTTCTGCGTGACTTCGTAGCCGTAGTTAGCGTAGGTGATTGTGCTGATACCCACCAGTTCGATCTTATCGGGATGCTGTAGGACCATAATCAGCGCGATGGCGTCGTCGACCTCGCGGGGTGTTTTGTCTTTCATGCCGATCATCTGATCGGTGTCGAGCCAGATTCGGCGGGGTTTGGCGGGTGATTGGGCAAGGCTGGAAAAGACGATCAGCAGCAAGCTAAAAAGGAAAATAAGTCTCATGCAGTTTAGATTTAACACGGAGTCGCGGAGGATTCACGGAGAACACAGAAAAGAGAAGAAAGGAAAATAAATCTCTGTGTCCTCCGTGAATCCTCCGCGACTCCGTCGGTCCCGCTCCGGCGTACCGGCCGATGCGGTTTAGATAAGTAACGAATACGCTTCACCGAGCAGGTCACGTTTGGTTTCGAGCGATAAATTCAGCGGTAACTGTGCCAGGCCAATCAGCCGACGCATAATTTCGACGCCCGTAAACCGCCGACGCAACGAGTCGTCAAAACCGTCGGCAGGTTGGTAGTTTGTCAGCACCGTACTTAGCACCGTTGGCGGCTGTTCGGCCATCATCAGGTGCGCCATCATCACGCCAAGGTCAAATTCGGCCGGGCCGTAGAAGCAGAACTCCGGGTCGATAATCTTCGTGCCCGATGCCGTTTGCAGCCAGCTTCCGGGGTAATAATCACCGTGGAGGAGTGTAACGGACTTTCCACTCTCAACATTGGCTACGTACACCTCGCCCAACTGCTTCATGATGCTTTTTAACTCCGCATCACGCTTGTAAGGCATGGCCAGTTCCTGCAAACCCGGCTGAACAGTGTCCAGATCGAAGCCATTGTCGCCGAGAAACGGATAGTTGAAAATGTGCTCGTGATTCAGAACGCGCATGGACTGATTGGCAAATGCCGGGTCGGGCGTGCGGGTGGCGAACTGATTGTGCAAATCGGAAATAAACGCCGTTAGTGTCAGCGCATCGGTCTCGCTCAACTGCTGGCCGGGCTGATAGATGAACGTGAAATCGCTGGCCGCGCCCAAATCTTCCAGCACCAGAATGTTGTACTCGTCGTCGGTCCCCATCAACTGTGGCATCTGCCCGGCCAGCGTCGGAATGTCCCGTAGTTCCTGGTAAAATCGCCCTTCAGTCACGGCCCGGTTGGCCGGAGCGGCAATGGACGGGTACTTTTCGACGTACCCCCGCGACTGTTTCACAATCAGGGTTCGGTTTGGTGTGATGACCCGAAGTGTGTAGTTCATATTGCCTTCGCCGGGCTTCTCCACCAACGAGATCACCTCCCCGGTGTCGAGCCAACCGCGTCGGCGAAGGTAATCCTGAAGAGTAAGCGGTTGTTGGGCGTCTATATGCATGGTATTGTGAAAGTGAAATAAAGATCACGCAACAGCGGGTAGACGAACGGTAATATGAGTAATCAAATCATCCGGTTCGGCTATTTCTGCGCCCTCGGAGAGATACTGTAGCAAACCTTTGGGGTGAGGCAACTCATCACCATCCTCCGCCATCAATTCCAAATGGCTTTCCAACGCTTCTTTCATTGCTCGACGGGTTTGCTCGACCGTATCGCCGGTGCTGATGCATCCGAGAACATCGGGTGAGTAGGCGCAGTAGTTCGAGTCTGCTTTTTGGATAATGACTAAATAACTCTCCATGATCGTATCGGGCAACATTACTTAGGGCCAGCCTGTTTCAGAACACTATTTTCCAGAAATCTCGTCAGATCGTCGCTTAGTTTTCCATTGACCGTCACCTTACCACTCTTGGTTGGATGTTTGTACTGCCGATGACTACCGCGCTGGGTTACCTGCACCCACCCGTCGTCCTCAATGAGACGAATAATCTCTTTCACTTTCATAGCTAAGTTACGAATAAGCAGATGCTACCGCACCACGGCTAACTTCCCGGCCAAACCTTCGGTGCCGTCGGCCGCAACGACCACGATCAGATATACGCCCGTTTGGGCCGGTCGGTTTCGGTAGTCGCGCAGATTCCAGATGGCCGTTCCGCCCTGCGACCGGGTTTCGTAGACCAACTGCCCGCCCGCATCCAGTATTTTCACCGTGGTGTTGTCGGTCAGGCCGTTGATGCCGACGTTACCGGTGAAATCGGGCCGGACGGGGTTGGGGAAAATGGTCAGACTGTTGAGCGATTCGGCCGGTTCGGTAGCCGAACCCCGGTACGAGATGACTCCTCGGTCCCGCTCCGGCCGGTCCGCCGGTGCGGTACCGGTCTGCACAAACACGCGACCGCTCACCGGCTCGATAGCCAGCGATTGAACGGCGTTGGTGGGCAGCGGGCTGTTGTCGGCGGTGAAGCTGTCGAGCAACTGCGACCCGTCGGGCGATACATGGTACAGGCCTGTTTGGGTGCCGATCCACTTTCGGTTGCCGCCATCTATTGCAATGCTCGTCACGATTTCGTTGGCCAGCAGCCGACGCCGGTTGAGCAGGGGAGGCTGCGCGTCGATGGCCGCGTCGAAGGCACCCGCCGGATTGTCGAATACCGTCGGGCCGAGGTCGGTGCCTACCCAGATTGCCCCGTTTCGGTCCTTGACCAATGCCTGAACGCTGTTGGTGAGCAACCCGCCCTGCCCGGACTGAGTTGATAGAAACCGGCTGCGGTTGGTAGCCGGGTCGAACACCAACAGGCCCGCCCCTCCGCCGGGTCTGAGCCACAGAAAGCCGTTCTCGTCGGGAACGACCTGCACGATGTTCGGTTGCGTGACCGCCGGAAACGATTGGAACGATCCATCCGGTCGCCGAACGTGCAGCGACGGTTGCCGGGCG
>JAYTAC010000235.1:0-4434 GCA_043737755.1 Spirosoma sp. | reverse complement strand
CGTTTCTTTAGCTGCTCGTTTCAGTTTCGTCAGGAGCATTTGCACTAACGTGTGCTGGATGCTGGCGCAAATATCGGGCAGGTGCTGCGAAATAAAGTCGGGATTGGCCTTCGTATTGTCACGCAGGAAATACAGAATGGCCGTTTTGATGCCGCTGAACGAGAAATCAAGTTCCGGCATGTCGCCCATCGGAAAGCGGTAGGCCAATGGATTGCCCTCTTCAGCGTGTTTGTCGATGAGCGGGCCGCCGGGGTAGGGGAGTCCCAGCAGCTTGGCTGACTTGTCGAAGGCTTCGCCCACGGCGTCGTCCTGCGTCTGGCCAATGACGGTCATGTCGAGGGGGGCGTCGACGCGCACAATCTGGGTGTGCCCTCCGCTGACGGTCAGGCACAAAAACGGGAATGCAGGTTTGGGCCGAGCCGCTCCGGCGTACCGGTCGGTCCGATCGTCGATGAAATGAGCCAGCACGTGAGCCTGCATGTGGTTGACTTCGATGAGCGGGATGTTCAGCCCCAGAGCCACGGCTTTGGCAAACGATGCACCCACCAGCAGCGATCCCAGCAGGCCCGGTCCCCGCGTGAAGGCAATGGCCGACAGGTCTGATTTAGTCGCGTCGGCGTCGGACAGGGCACGCGCCACAACGGGCATAATGTGCTGCTGATGCGCCCGTGAGGCCAACTCGGGCACCACCCCGCCGTACTGTTCGTGGATCAACTGGGTGGCAACGACGTTGGACCGGATGCGCCCGTCGGTCAGAACAGCGGCCGATGTCTCGTCGCAGGAGGATTCAATGGCTAAAATCGTCACCGTACCAAAACTAATGATGGAGGAATTCTGTAGGGCATATAATGGAACCGGTTGCTAAACCGTTCCCTCTGTTAGTAGTCTGGATAGCGGTTATTTTGCCATAATCACCGTAATTCAGGCTTTTCCGCCCCGGATGCGTCAGTTTTTCTCCATATTCCTCAAAACGTTGCTCTACCTGTTTCTGACGACAGGGCTGTTGCTCATGGGGGTATTGCTCGGGCTACAGATTCCGGCCGTGCAGACGCGCGTGGCCCAGGAAGTAGCCCGGCGCGTGTCCGACAGACTGCTCTTTCCGGTCAGCATCGACGGCGTTTCCATCAAGTGGTTCGATTCGCTGACGCTCGAAGGGGTGCGTATCAAAGACCGGCAGGGCAAACCCATGATTACGGTCGGTCGGCTCGATGCAAACTATGACCTGCAAAATCTCATCGACTCATCGGCCTACAAACTGCATTTAGATGAGGTGGTGCTGTACCGACCCGACGTGCGGATGATCAAAAATCCCAAAACCGGCGATACCAATCTTGATGAGTTTATCGCCCGTATTGGCGAACTCACCGCCGACCCCACCAAACCCAGTGCCCCGAACCAGAACGTGCCCTTCACCGTGTCCCGCGTCACGCTGGCCGACGGGTCTTTCACGCTCGACGACCCGCGTGAGCCGTTTATGCGCGACGCCAAAAGCTTTGACTACAACCACTTTACGCTCCAGAACCTCAACGCGGATGTCGGAAATCTGCTCGTGCTGGGCGATACCATCGCGCTCGACGTCAGGGGACTGTCGGGGGTTGACCGGGATTCGCGGTTAAGAATTCGTCAGTTGGACACCGACTTTCTGTATTGCAACACTAAAATGGAACTGGCGAAACTGTATGCCCACATCGGCAATTCGGTCATCCGTCACCAATTAACGTTCGTTTATGACCGGCCGTCGGCCTTCGGCGATTTCAACCGGCGGGTGGTGATGCGGGCCATGTTCCGCGACAGCGAAGTGCGCTCCAAAGACCTCGGCTACTTCTCCGCTTACCTGCGCGGTCTGAACGAAACGTGGCTGTTGAGCGGCATTTTCGCCGGTACGGTTACTGATTTTCGGCTCCGTAATACCAACCTGCGCTTCGGCACCAACGGCCGTAGCCGACTGACGGGCGACATTGCCTGGAAGGGGCTGCCCGACATGGACCGGACAACGGTCGACTTTGCGCTTACGCCCTCGGTGGTGAACATGGCCGACGTCCGGCAGTATTACCCCGACATAGCATTTAACCATACGGTTCAGAAGCTGGGCACGGTGGCTTTTGATGCGACGTTTGCCGGGACCTTCGATGATTTCAAAACGAAAGGCACCTTCCGCACTGCCATCGGCAATGTGGCGGGTGATCTGACACTCAAATTAGCCGATCAGTCCGACCGAACGCGGCCCGACCAGACGACCTACGCGGCTAACCTGCGGGGCGAAAACCTCGACCTCGGCCAACTCCTCGACCAGCCCGAGCAGTTCGGTAAACTCGACGGCGAAGGGCGGATTGTGGGCCGGGGCACCAACCTGGCGCAGGCCAGCGTGGAGGTGAACGGGCGGCTGGGGCGTTTAGGCTGGCAGGGGTATGACTACCGTGGCGTAACCCTCGAAGGCAATCTGCAAAAAGCGTTTTTCCACGGCCACCTCGACCTGCGCGACCCAAATTTAGCGTTCGCGCTCGACGGTGAATTTGACCTGCGCGGTCCCCGCAATCGCTTCGACCTGCGCGGAGCGGTGCAACGCGCTGACCTCCGGGCATTAGGCTACGTGAGTGACTCGTTGGTGATCCGCACGGGGTTGGACGTGCAATTAGAGGGGAATAAAATTGACGATGTGGTAGGCAGTGCCTACTTCCAGAAGGCCCTGCTGAGCCTGAACGGGCGCGATCTGGCCATCGACACGCTTTCGATTGTGTCGTCCATTGAGCAGCAAACCGGTGGTAACGGTCCCGATTCGCTGGGCCTACAGCAGCGGTATTTCAACGTTGATTCTGAATTGCTGACGGCCCGGCTACAGGGCGATTTTAAACCCCAGCGGACCGTCGATGATTTGACCCGGTTAGCGCGGGAATACGGGTTGTTCTTTGCGGGCGATGCCGCCGGAATGAAAACGTACTACGAGCAGAAACGGCGGCAGACAACCGTGCCGGTCTCCCGCTACGGGGTCGATTATCAGTTTATTGCGAAAAACGTCCGGCCGTTGCTCACGTTCCTGAACCCGTCGGTCTACGTGGCACCCCAAACGCGGGTGGAGGGTCGATTTGTGGCCAATGGCACCCAGTTTCTGACGGCTACCGTCAAAACAGATTCGGTGCGGTTCGGGCCGCTGGGCTTCGGACCGAGTGATCTGGATTTGACTACTTCCAAGCTGACCTACGGCGAGGCCGTGCTGGCGTCGGCGATTCTGAACTCGCAGCGGCAGGTGCTGAACGCCCGTGTGCCGACGCGCAACTTGCAGGCCGAAGCCTCGTGGGACGTGGACCACATCGCGTTTACGAGCAGTATTGAGCAGGCCGATAGCCCCAACCGCGCCAATCTGAACGGTGAACTGACTTTTAAAGGCGACGCCATCGACCTTACCTTCCGCCGGTCGGACCTGCGGGTGCTGGACGGCGACTGGGTGCTGAACCCGGAGAGCCTGATCCGAAAAGTGGGCGATGAATACACCATCCGCAATGTGTCGGTGTTGAATCAGGACCAGCTCATTGTGGCGTCGGGCAAACTCTCGCCCGACTCCGTGCAGCGACTGAACCTCGAAGCCCGCAACTTCCGGCTCGAATCGCTGAATCCGGTGCTAAACACGGCACTCGGCGGTACGCTGAACGGCAAACTGTCGATCCGCGACGTGTACCAGACGCCCATTGTCGAGAGTGAGTTAGTCGTGCGTGCGTTGTCGTATGATAAAACGTTGATTGGCGACGTGCGGGGTCGGGGCGAGTGGGACCAAACAACTCAGCGGCTCAACGTCGATGCTAACGTGAGCCGCAGCGGAACGGATATTCTGACGCTGACGGGTAATTATACGCCCCAACAAAAAACGAATCCGCTGGCCCTGAAAGCGACGATTAACGACGCTGACCTGAAAACGCTGGAACCGTTTACGACGGGCCTGTTCTCGAACCTCGGCGGCACGGCGGCCGGTACTGTTGCGGTGTCCGGTACGCCGTCGGCTCCGGTACTCACTGGCGAGGTGGCCGTTCGGGGCGGTCGCGGGCGGTTCGATTACCTCAAAGCCGACTTTACCTTCGATGAGACCGTGTACTTCGGCGAAAACGAGATCATCACCCGGAAACTAACCCTGCGCGACCCCGACGGCAACACGGCTCAACTGCGCGGGGGTGTGTATCACGACGGATTCCGGTATTTCACGATGGGCTTCGACGCGGATTTCAAGAACTTCCGAATCCTCAATACGACCGTCAAAGACAACGATCTGTTCTACGGTCAGGCCGTGGTGACGGGCAAAGCCGAACTCTACGGCCCGGTCGACAACCTGACCATCCGGGCCAACGTCGCCAGTAACAAAGGCACCCGGATTTATATTCCGCTGGATGGCGCAACGTCCGTAGCATCCGACAATCAGATTCGGTTCGTCAGTCGCAACAACCGTCC
>JAYTAC010000234.1:0-1707 GCA_043737755.1 Spirosoma sp. | reverse complement strand
CTTTGATACGCTTGTTTTTGGCCCGCGACAGGGTGATGTTCATGCCGAACGAAAGCTGCGACGTCGCTTTGTGGTCGAACCGGAACTGACCGGTGTAGCGGCCAAACTCGTTGTTGAGTTGAACGCCTTCTTCCTTGCGGTAGCTGCCGCTGAGGTAAAACTGCGTTTTGTCGTTGCCGCCCTGACTCGAAAGTTGGTATTGCTGGTAGATGGCCCGCCGGGTAACGGCGTCCACCCAATCGGTGTTGATTCCGTCCGTTACGCCCCTGATCAAACCGAACTTGTCGGGGTCTTTTCCAGCGTTGGTGACGGCTTCGCGCTGTAGATCAAGCAGTTCCGTCGCGTTGAGCAGGTCGGGCCGACGGACCATGTCGATCATTCCGCGCTGTACGTCGGCGGTGAACGTCGTTTTCTGACCGGATCGTCCTTTCTTGGTCGTGATCAGCACCACGCCGTTAGCCGCCCTCGACCCATAAATCGCCTTCGCCGACGCGTCTTTCAATACGTCGATGCTTTCGATATCGCTGGGGTTGAAGAGCGCGAGCGCGTTGTCCTGCTGTCCGCCAAACTCCCGGTTCGTCAGCGAACCATCTTCCACCGGCACCCCATCGACCACGAACAGTGGGCGGTTGGACGCCGAAATGGACGTGCTGCCCCGCACCCGGACGTTGATGCCCCCGCCCGGCGTTCCCGACGACTGCGTCACCTGTACCCCGGCAGCCTGCCCCTGGAGGGCCTGGTCGAAGCTCGTGACGGGAATATTCTTGAATTTTTCGGGCGAAACCGACGTAATGGCCCCGGTGATGTCCTTACGCTGGGTGGTATTGTATCCCGTCACGACCACCTGACTTAGTTCGTTGATGGCTTCGACCATCGCCACGTTGATAACGGTGCGGTTACCGACGGCGACCTCCTGAGTGACGATGCCGATGGATGTCAGCAACAGTGTAGTCGATCCGTCGGGGATTGTCAGGCTGTAGTTTCCATTGGCGTCGGTGCTCACGCCATTGGTGCTGCCTTTCACCAGCACATTAACGCCGGGCAGAGCCTGACCGTCGCCCGCCGAGGTCACACGCCCCGAAATGCGGACGCCCTGCGCCATCAGACTGCCTGACAGCAACATGAACAGAACTCCGAGAATGATAGTACCGTAGTCTTTCCTCATATAGTAGGTAAAATGTAGTCGTTATCAACGAAAGTTATGGTTGATGTTATCCGAACCAGGTCGCCGGGCAATTTGCCGGGCGTGATCAATTGGCCAATAATCTGAGAATCCCGCTACTAACGATGACAAACTGATTATTCTGTTTTTTGCCCGAACAATATTCAACAAATTACGGAGAAAGCAGCAATCCCGGCTCAAAAAATTTGTTTCTCCGTGTTTTTGACTTGACAACATTGTCGCAATCACTGGCAGAGCTACCAACGAATACCTTTACGCCATGCGCTCCACTTCCGACATCCGCCGAATAGCCTTCCTGATCGGAATGTCAGTACTGCTGAGCGGGGCCAATTCGCGCCCGGTGAGACCGCCCGGCGCAACAGTGCACGTTTTTCTGAGCACCGAATGCCCGATCAGTCAGCAGTACATTCGGCAACTAAGCGATTTGCAACGTCACTACGGCCCGTTGGGGATTCGGTTTGTGGCCTGGTTTCCTCTCCGTACTGACTCGCCCCGTATTATTCGCCGGTTTCAGACAGACTACG
>JAYTAC010000233.1:0-4449 GCA_043737755.1 Spirosoma sp. | reverse complement strand
CCTGAAACTGCATCAGCAGCGAATTGACAACCATACCGCCATCGACCCGCAGCGACCGCAGCGATACGCCCGCGTCCTGTTCCATCGCCCGCACCACGTCGACGGTCTGGTAGGCGGTGGCTTCGAGCACGGCCCGCGCCAAGTGGCCTTTGGTAACAAAACCTGTCAGGCCCGCCACGACGCCCCGCGCATCGGCTTTCCAGTGGGGGGCGTACAATCCTGAAAAAGCGGGTACGAAATACGCCCCGCCATTGTCAGCTACGGAGCGGGCAAGGCTCTCGATGTCGGTGCTTTTTTTGATGATGCCGAGATTATCGCGCAGCCACTGCACTAAGGCACCGGCAATGGCCACACTGCCTTCGAGGGCATAATGAACCGGCTCGTTCTGAAACTGATACGCCACCGTGGTGAGCAGGCCGCAGGTAGACGGGCGGAGTTCGGTGCCGGTGTTCATGAGCAAAAAGCAGCCCGTGCCGTAGGTATTTTTGGCCTGCCCCGGCTCGAAGCACGTTTGCCCGACCAGAGCCGCCTGCTGATCGCCCAGGATACCCGCAATGGGCACACCCGGCAGCACTTCCGACGCTACCGTGCCATAGACTTCGCTGCTCGGCCGGATTTTGGGCAACATCGCGCGGGGCACGGTGAAGGCCTCCAGCAGGGCGTCGTCCCAGTCGAGGGTGCGCAGGTCCATGAGTTGGGTCCGGCTGGCGTTGGTAACGTCGGTGAGGTGCAATGAACCGGCGTTTATTCCGCCGGTCAGGTTCCAGACTATATACGAATCCATGTTGCCGAAGAGCGCATCGCCCCGTTCGGCGTCCTCACGCAGACCCGGCACGTTGTCCAGCAGCCATTTGAGTTTCAGACCGCTGAAATACGTGGCCAACGGTAATCCCGTCTGCTCCCGAAACCGATCCTGTCCCAACGGACTTTCATTAGAGAACTGCATGGCAAGATCAGCGGTGCGCATGTCCTGCCAGACGATGGCGTTGTAGTAAGGTTTGCCGGTGTTGCAGTTCCAGACGACGGTAGTTTCGCGCTGATTCGTGATGCCGACGGCGGCAATGTCGGTGGCCGACAGTTTGGCGTTGATGCGGGCTAATGCCACCACTTCGAGCGTGTTGCGCCAGATTTCCTCGGGGTCGTGCTCAACCCAGCCGGGCTGCGGATAAATCTGCTCGTGTTCTTTCTGTGCCTGCGACACAATCTGACCCTGCCGGTCGAAGACGATGCAGCGGGTGCTGGTGGTGCCCTGGTCAATGGCGGCTACGTAAGTGGGCATAGGAATGGGTAGTTTTAAGCGTTGTTGGCGATAAATAGGCGATTCTGTAACTTGCCCGTCACCGCAACGAGATCAATAGATGAATGAAGACGAACGGCAGTTTTTGCTGGGAATGAAAGCAACTCTGGAAAGCTACCTCCTGCTTATTGATGATCAAATTATCAACTATGAGCCGAAGGATGGTGACGAAAAACATGATTTTCTCATAAAGAAGGCCATTATGTTCAGAGATGCCCTCAAGGACGTTAATGAGAAGCTAAACTGAAACGACAAACTATGAATTCAGTACACGTACGAATCACTGCTTTTTACCATCAAATGGAACAAGCTCAATCGCAGGACGAGAAGATGGCTATAAAACAGGCAAGGCAAACCTATTATGACCACCTCTCGGAAGAAGACCAACGGATAGCTCGCAAAGCTGCCGAACCATTCTTGGATAAATTGATCAAGCGAATCAAAGAGGAAGTTGATCCGTTGATGGAACGATATCAGGAGATGATGGAGCGCGTGAATGCACGAAACGCTACAGCGTGTACCACCGAATCAGCAGACCGCCCAGCACCCCGCCAATGAGCGGCCCGACCACCGGCACCCACGCGTAGCCCCAGTCCGACGCGCCTTTGCCCGGAATGGGCAGCAGCGCATGGGCCAGCCGGGGGCTGAGGTCGCGGGCGGGATTGATGCAGTAACCCGTGGTGCCGCCCAGCGACAGACCAATGCTCCACACCAACATCCCGACCAAATACGGCCCGACGCCGATGGCTAATTCGCCCAGATTTTTGGACGAGATGCCCGCCAGACCCAGAATCAGCACGACCGTAGCCAGAACTTCGCTCAGGACGTTGGCTCCGTAGCTGCGGATGGCCGGACCCGTGGCGAAACACGCTAATTTATCGGCGGGGTCGGGGGTGGCGGTCCAGTGGGGAAGGTAGTGCAGCCAGACGAGCGTAGCCCCCAGAAATCCGCCGATGAGTTGCGCCATGATATACGGAACGACGTGGCTGTAGTCGTTTTGGGCCACGGCGAAGGCGACCGTCACGGCGGGGTTCAGGTGGGCATCTAAACTGCCAAACGCTTTCGAGACGAAAACGCCCATCATCACCGCAAACGCCCAGCCCGCCGTAATGACGATCCAGCCCGCCGATTCGCCCTTTGTTTGCTTGAGCACCACGTTGGCCACGACGCCGTTGCCCAAAAACAGCAGCACCATTGTTCCGATTAATTCACCGAGGAAAGGAGAGGTTTGCATACGGGTAAGAAGTTGGATGAGTTAGTTGGTGAGTTAATCAATGGCTGAATTTTCAGCACTGACCGACTCACCGACTGGCTAACTCACCAACTTCTGATTCAGGGTTTAGGAATAGTTTCTGCGAATTAAGCCATATTTTTGACGTGCCTGTATGATTCAGTGCGCAAACTCAAATGACGAACTGCAATGAACCCGTTTAAGAAACTCGCTTTTCTGTGGTCCTACAGCCTGCTGGCGGTGATTGTGGGCACGTATTATCTATTTGGACCGGCCTGGGCGTTTGCCGGAATCGCCTACACTTACGTTGTTATCCCGTTGCTGGACAGGCTGTTGGGCAACGACCACGCCAACGTCAGCCGCGACACGTATGACGAGGTTATCAACGACCGCTATTTCGATGCGTTGGTTTACTCGTTCGTGTATCTGCACTATATGCTCATCGGTTGGGGCTGTTACGTGCTGATCACCGGGGGGCTAACTATTTGGCAGCAGGCGGGACTCATCTACAGCATCGGTATTTTCGGTGGGGGCATCATCAATGTAGCGCATGAACTGGGGCACCGAAGTAGCCGCACGGCGCAGATTCACGCTAAAGCCGCCCTGATGTCGGTCTCTTACGGACATTTTATCATCGAGCACAACCGGGGTCACCATGTTCACGTAGCCACCCCGCAGGACCCGGCTACGTCGCACAAAAACCAGACGTTGTACGCATTCTGGGCGCAGACGCTCGTCGGCAGCTACCGCAGCGCGTGGCGAATCGAGAAAAAACTATTGGCCAAGGAAGGGCACTCGGTCTGGAGTCGGCACAACGACATGCTATGGTTTGCAACCCTGCCCGTGCTGTTCTGCGTGGTGCTGACGGTGGGGTTCAGCGTCTGGGCGGGCTACATCGCCTGGATTGTACCGGTGTTTTTCTTCAGCCAGAGCCTGATTGCCATCCTGCTGCTCGAATCGGTCAATTACATCGAGCACTACGGTATCGTGCGCCGGGCAGTGCCGGGCCAACCGGTGCGTTACGAACGTGTCAATCCGCTGCATTCCTGGAACGCCAGTCAGTTGGTAAGCAACTTAGTGCTGTTTCAGCTTCAGCGGCATTCCGACCACCACGCCTACGCGTCCCGGCCGTATCAGGTCCTTCGCCACTTCGATGAAGCCCCACAGTTGCCGTTTGGCTACTCGCTCATGATTCTGATTAGTTATGTGCCGCCCCTGTGGTTTCGGCTGATGAACCCCCGGCTCGAACGCTGGCAGGCCCGCGCTCACCGCCCGGAAGAGATTGCGGGGGTGGTGAAGCAGTTTGCCTAAGTTTGTCGTTCGATTAAGAAGGGCTTGTTTGTAGTTGGCAACAATATCCGGCGAAACCAGCGCGTTTGGTTTCAAACCGTTTACCCCGTTTGATTTCATCCACTTACCCGATTTCTATGCTCCTGCTTCAGGTTCCGGCCGTCGACACCTCAGCCGCATCGCTGTCGGCCACTTCGGCGGCTGCCCAACCCCAAAGTCTGCAACTGTTCGATCTGGTGGCCAAAGGCGGTTGGGTGATGGTCCCCATTGCGTTCCTGTTCTTTTCGGCCCTGTACCTGATCTTCGAGCGATTTTTTGTTATCCGCTCCCAAACCAGAGCCGACGCTAATTTTGTCGACAACATCCGCGACATGGTGGCGCAGGGAAATATAAAGTCGGCGGAGTCGTTTGCCAAAAATCAGCGTACCGCCATGGGCCGCGTGTTCGAGAAAGCCATTGGCCGGATCGGGTCGCCGATGAAAGACATCGAAAGCACCATCGAAACGGTCGGCCAGATCGAACTGTCGCGTTTGGAGCGGAACATGGGCTATCTGGGCATCATTGCCGGTATTGCGCCCATGCTCGGCTTCATCGGAACGATCTCTGGTATCATCCGCATCTTCTACGACAT
>JAYTAC010000232.1:0-4454 GCA_043737755.1 Spirosoma sp. | reverse complement strand
TGAACGCGTTTGAGTGGAATCTGGAAGACGCCGGATCGCCCTGGAAGGTGGACGAAGCCAGCGTCAAAGTGGCCAAAGGATTCTCGTCCATCCGGCACTATGTCGACTGGGAGAAATTAGAAGCCCATCCCGGCAGCTACTCCTTCAATCCTACGTTTCATGGTAGCTGGAACTACGACGCCATGTACGAGCGGCTCAAAACCGAGGGTATCGACGTGCTGGCCTGCCTGAAAACGATTCCGAAATGGATGGAAGATACGTACCCCGTCGGGCAGCGCGACAACGAAAACGTACCGGCTCCCTACGGTAGCGATCTGACCCAACCAAAGTCATACGTGGAGCAGGCGCGGGCGGGTTTTCAGTACATGGCCCGCTATGGTTTCAACCGGAACGTGAACCCCGCCCTGGTGAAGGTCAGCACCACAACCACCTGGGCGGGCACCAACACGGTCAAGATCGGGCTGGGCCTGATCCGCTACATCGAATGCGAAAACGAACGCGACAAAACCTGGAAAGGGCGCAAAGCTTACCAAACGGCCCGCGAGTACGCAGCCAACCTGTCGGCGTTCTACGACGGACACAAAAATACCCTCGGGCCGGGCGTGGGCGTCCGCAACGCCGACCCCACCGTAACGGTGGTCATCGGCGGATTGGCCGCTTCGTCGACCGACTACGTGCGGGCTATGATCGACTGGTGCCGGGAGTTCCGGGGCTACAAGGCCAATGGGCAGGTGAATCTGTGCTGGGACGTTATCAATCAGCATTTGTACGCCAACGACGCCCGTTCGTCGCAGGGTGGGGGCGGCAGCCGGGGAGCCGCCCCGGAGGTGTCTGGCGTAGGCGAGCAGGCGGCCGCTTTCATTGCCATGTCTCACCAGTATGCCGGGGGTATGCCGGTCTGGATCACCGAAGCGGGTTATGACGTCAATCCGGGGAGTCCGTTCCGGGCCATCGCCATCGGCAACAAATCGGTGTTGCAGGTGCAGGCCGACTGGGTGCTGCGGACGGCACTGCTGTATAGCCGGGTGGGAATCAACCGAACGTTTTTCTACCAGCTATATGACGACAACGCGGCCGTACCGATTCAGTTTTATTCGATGGGTCTGCTCAACAACGACAAAACGCGCAAACCGGCAGCCGATTACTTAGCCCAGACGCTCAAACTGTTTGGTGACTACAGCTACAGGGAAACCCTCGAGCGCACCGTCGGGGACGCTTTCTCCCGCCCTACCGAGCCGCTCGTGGACCGCTACGAACTCAACGGCCGCTCGGTCTACATGCTGGTGATGCCCGACGAACGGGGCCGCACCGGTAGTTATGCGCTGCCGGTGGGTAGTGCGGCTACGGTGAAGGTCTACACGCCAACGATTGGCAGTGCCGACATGGCGGTATCGACGCTGACCGCCGTGAATGGGAAAGTTACGATTCCGGTCACCGAGACGCCGGTATTTGTGGTGCCCTCGCCGGGGGCCGGGGCGCGGGCCGGTGTCGAGTGGACCGAAGACGTAAGTAGCGGGTTAGCCACGTTGCGGGTCTATCCCAATCCGTCCACGGAGTTCGTGGAGGTGGCCCTGGAAAACGGTAATTTCACGGCGGTCGACGTCAGCATCTACGACGGCACGGGTCGGTTGCAGCGGCAGGTGAGTTTTGCCAAGCCAGTGAGCGCGTTTCGGGAGCGCGTCGACGTGCGGTCACTGCCGGGCGGATTATACGTGCTCGACGTGCGGCAGGGGCAGGAGCGGGCCGTGCGGAAGATCATTAAAGTTTATTGATATGAAAGATAGTACATAATGTGTTAGCTTAGTGGTGGATTTAGCCTATATCTGTGCCGAGTACGTGTAAACGCCCGCCGACGATCCTTTTCGTCGGCGGGCGTTTTGGTTAACGGACACGGGCAAGGGCAGTTGATTGCGTAACTTGATCGAGACATAGTCGTCAGATACCTGATCCGTAGGTACATTAGCATCCGCGAACCTGATTACAGCGTTATTCGCCCCGGCTTACGCTCCGACACACACCCGATGACAATAGAATTTGCGATAATGCCCGTTCGCCACGCGGTTGGTCAGGATGAGATGCTGCAACTGACTACGGCAGCACTTCGCGATCATTTTCTGGTCGAATCACTTTTTGAGCCGGACCGGATTCAGGCGGTTTATACCCACTACGACCGGGTGATTGTGGGAGGAGCATTGCCTCAGCACGCGTCGGTGAAACTCGGTGCCTACGACAACCTGAAGACGCCGTATTTTCTGGAACGCCGGGAACTGGGCGTTATCAACATCGGCGATTCCGGCTTCGTCACCGTGGACGGGACCTCGCACAATTTGGCAACGCTCGATGCGCTCTACGTGGGGCAGGGCAGCCGTGAGGTGTCGTTTCAGAGCGACGATGCCGCCCGGCCCGCCCGATTTTTTCTGATGTCGGCCTCGGCGCATCACGCCTGTCCAACCATGAAATTAGCGAAGGCAGACGCCAACCCGACCCGTTTGGGGGCGCGGGAAACGGCCAATGAACGCACCATTTACAAATACATTCACAGGGGCGGGCTGGCCAGTTGCCAGTTGGTGATGGGACTGACGGTGCTGGAACCGGGCAGCGTCTGGAACACCATGCCCGCCCACGTCCACGACCGGCGGATGGAAACTTACTGCTATTTCGACCTGCCCGCCGACCACCGCGTGTTTCACCTGATGGGACCACCCGACCAGACGCGGCACATCGTGGTGGCCAACCATCAGGCCGTTCTTTCGCCCCCCTGGTCCATTCACTCGGGTTGCGGCACTACGTCGTATTCATTCATCTGGGGCATGGCGGGCGAGAATATGGACTTCGCCGACATGGATATGGCCCCTATTTCAACCCTTCGTTAATCATGCGATTCATCCTGATAATCACCCTGTTGCTGCTAACCCGGCTGGCTCCGGCGCAGACGCCCATCGACGTAAAAGGCGAGTTTGCTTTCGCGGCCAGACAATACGAGGGAATGCTGAAGGCCCATCCCGACACGACGAAATTCCCCCAGTCGACCAACGCCGACGGCACCCCCCGCGACATGAAATCGAGCTGGTGGTGCAGTGGTTTTTTCGGTGGGTCGCTGTGGTATCTCTACGAACAGACCAACGACCCCAAGTGGAAAGAAGCCGCCCACAAATGGACGATGGCGGTGGCCAAGGAGCAGTATAACACCCGCACCCACGATCTGGGATTTATGCTTTACTGCCCGTTTGGGAACGGCTACCGGCTGACCAAAAACCCGGTCTATCGCGAGGTGATGCTGACGGGGGCTAAATCGTTGGCTACCCGCTTCCGGCCCGACTACGGCGTCATCAAGTCGTGGGAGACGTTCAAAGACCGGGCCGGGCAGGTGTACGATTACCCCGTTATCGTGGACAACATGATGAACTTAGAGTTTCTGTTCTGGGCCGCCAGAGCGTCGGGTGATAAGCAGTTGAGGAACGTCGCCGTCACCCACGCCGACCAAACGATTAAAAATCATTTCCGGCCCGACGCCAGCAGTTACCACGTCGTGCTGTATGGCGAGGGCGGCACCGTGCTGGCGAAACGGTCGCACCAGGGTTACGCCGACGAATCGGCCTGGGCGCGGGGGCAGGCCTGGGCGTTGTATGGCTACACGACGATGTACCGCGAAACGAAGAACAAAAAATACCTCACCCTGGCGCAGCGCATCGCCAACTTTTACCTCAACCACCCGAATCTGCCTGCTGACAAGATCCCGTACTGGGACTTCAACGCTTCGGACCTGCCCAATCAGGAGCGGGATGCGTCGGCGGCTGCCATAACCGCTTCCGCCCTGCTCGAGCTAAGTACGTATGGAAGTTCGCGGGCCGAAACCTATTACCAGTCGGCGGTGCAGATGTTGCAAAGCCTGTCCGGGCCGACGTACCGGGCCAAGCCGGGCGAGAACAACCATTTTATCCTGAAGCATTCTGTTGGGCATAAACCGGCCAACAGCGAAATTGACGTACCGCTGGTTTACGCCGACTATTATTACCTCGAAGGGCTGCTGCGGTATGATGCACTGCGCAAAAAGCGGAATTAGCCGCTTTGGTCTTCTCATTTACCAACCGACATTGTTGGGGCAGCCCGGAGCAGAAGCTGCGTTCGATGTCGGGGCCGACTTTGCGGGGCCATTATTCCCTTGTGTCGTTGGGTGGAGCAGTCATTATGAGGATTATATATTCAGCAGCCGGTGCCCCGCCGAAACGGGCAATAAACGCCCCTGATCGTCCAGTAAGCCCATGTTGAGTAGCCAGGCCTCGAACTCCGGGGCGGGGCGGAGGTTGAGGACGTCGCGGATGTAGAGTGCATCGTGGAAACTCGTGCTCTGGTAGTGCAGCATCACGTCGTCGGCACCGGGGATGCCCATGATGAAGGTGACGCCTGCCACGCCGAGCAGCGTCAGCAGCGTGTCCATGTCGTTCTGGTCGGCT
>JAYTAC010000231.1:0-1717 GCA_043737755.1 Spirosoma sp. | reverse complement strand
CCAACGACGATGTCGTGATTCCTAAACGGTCGGAGAAAACGGACTGGGAAGTTGAACTGGCTGTTGTTATAGGTAAACGGGCTAATTACGTCGGGTTGGACGATGCTATGGACTACGTGGCGGGTTACGCGCTGCACAACGATTATTCGGAGCGGGCCTGGCAATTGGAGCGGGGCGGGCAGTGGGTGAAGGGCAAAAGTGCCGACACGTTCGCCCCGCTGGGACCGTATCTCGTCACCAAAGACGACGTGCCTAATCCGAACGTCCTGCACTTGTGGCTCAGCGTCAACGGCGAACGCTTGCAGGATTCCAACACCGACGACATGATTTTCAACGTGCCCACGCTCGTCAGCTACATCAGCCAGTTTATGACGCTGCTCCCCGGCGACGTGATTTCGACGGGCACCCCGGCGGGCGTTGGGCTGGGGCTGAAACCACCCCGTTATCTCAAACCCGGCGACGTGGTCGAACTGGGCATCGAGGGGTTGGGCGAACAGCGGCAGGTGGCCGTCAGTTACCAATAGCATGACCATCGACGCGCACCAGCATTTCTGGCATTATGATCCCGTTCGCTATGCGTGGGTTACGGACGAGATAGCTACTCTTCGGCGCGATTTTCTACCCGCCGATCTGGAACCTATATTAGCCCAGAACGGCGTCGATGGATGCGTAGCGGTGCAGGCAACGCAGTCGGAAGCTGAAACGCTGTTTTTGGTCAACATGGCCTGGACCTACGACATTGTGAAGGGCGTGGTCGGCTGGGTCGATTTGCAGGCCGACACCCTGACCGAGCGGCTGACGGTGCTATCGCAGCACCCTGAAATCAGAGGCTACCGGCACGTGGCGCAGGCCGAACCCGCCGATTTTCTGATTCGTCCGGCTGTGGTGCAGGGGATTCGTCGATTGGCCGAATTTGGCATGACCTACGACATTCTGATTTATCACCACCAGCTCAAATCGGCTCTGCATTTAGTGCGGGCGGTGCCGGAGGTCCATTTCGTTGTCGATCATTTGGCCAAGCCGGACATCAAAAAGCAGGACATCAACCGCTGGTCAAACTTCATGGCCGAATTAGCTAAATGTCCTAATGTGTCGTGCAAACTGTCGGGCATGGTCACCGAAGCTGACTGGCAGCAGTGGGGCAAACGCGACTTCTTCCCGTATTTGGACGTGGTGTTCGACCATTTCGGCCCCGACCGGCTGCTGTTTGGCTCCGACTGGCCAGTGTGTCTGGTGGCGGCCAACTACACCCAGGTCAAAACGCTGATCGAAGAATACGTCATGCCGTGGGGCAGCGAGGTCCGGGCGAAGGTGTTCGGTGCGAATGCCGTGGCGTTTTACGGTCTATCCGTGTGATGCCTGCGGGATCATAACTTGTTGGCGGTAATTATTGTGCTGATTGTGCCGGTTCGCTTACGGACATTGCAATGCGTTCCGGTCCCGAATACACATTGTAGCGACCGTCGCGGGCGAAACCAATCAGCGTCATGCCAAACTCGGCGGCTGTGCTCACGGCTAAACTCGACGGCGCACCCACCGCTACCAGTACGGGAATACCCGCCATCAGCGTTTTTTGCACCAATTCAAAACTGAGCCGCCCGCTTACCAGCACGATATGGCCCGCGTGTCTGTCGTGGAGCGTTGACTCGTTCAGGGCCGCGCCGATAAGCTTGTCTAATGCATTGTGCCGCCCGACGTCCTCGCGTAGCAGCAGCAG
>JAYTAC010000230.1:0-1720 GCA_043737755.1 Spirosoma sp. | reverse complement strand
CCTGAATGAATTTTCTGTATCCTTCGTTTTTGTTTGGTTTGCTGGCCGTATCCGCGCCGATTGCCATCCACCTGTTTAATTTTCGCCGGACGCGCCGGGTATTTTTCTCCAACGTTGCCCTGTTACGGACCGTACAGACCGAAACGAAATCGTTCCGGCGACTCAAGCACTGGCTTATTCTGGCGTGTCGCTGCCTATTTCTGGTCTGTTTAGTATTAGCCTTCGCGCAACCGTTCATTCCCGGAAGAAACAAACTTGGTCTGTCGAGGCAGGGGGTCACAAGTTTCTACGTCGACAACTCGTACAGTATGCAGAATGAACGCAACGAGAAACGCTACCTCGACGTGGCTACCAGTAAGTTGGACGAGTTGTTGACGCTGTTTCGCAATGCCACCTCGCTGCAACTGCTGACCAACGACTTCTCGGCTGTGGAGCAGCAGACCGGCACGTCGGAAGCGATTCGGGACCGGGTAACGGCAGTTCGGTTTGCGCACACAGCCCGAACCCTCGAAACGGTTTACCGGCGGCAGCACAACCTGCTGAGTTCATCCAATCCGGGCGGACGCAATCAGCTTTTCTGGTTCTCCGACTTTCAAAAAAGCACGGCCGGTAACCTTGACAGGCTCAAAATTGATACCACCGACCAATTGTTCATTGTACCGCTGGAAGCCCAGGCCACCCGAAATATTTACATTGATTCGGTCTGGCTCAGTACCCCGTTTATCCGGGAGATGCAGAATAACAGTCTGAACGTCAGACTGTCCAACGGGGGACGTGAAGCCGTTAAGTATCTGCCCATCCGGTTGTATTTAGACGATACGCAAACGTCTACGGCGTCGGCGACCATCCCCTCCAGCGGATCATCAGCGACGGTTTCGCTCAACTTCAACGTCACTACCAAAGGCTACCACCGGGGCCGGATTGTGTTCGAGGATTTCCCGATTACGTTTGACAATCAGTATTTTTTCGTCATCGAAGCGTCGCCCGCCGTTCGAGTACTGCATTTGTTCGGGCAGAAGTCCTCGGTAGACTACGTGCAGGCCGTGTATGCCAACGACAGTTTGTTTGTTCGACGAAGCTTCGACGCTCAGAATTTTGACGTCGGGCAGTTGAAAGAGACGGATCTGGTGGTGCTGGAAGGTGTTGGTCAGGTAAGCGGCACCCTACGAACCGAACTGGAACGTTTCGTTCGGCAGGGCGGCAGCCTGACCGTTATTCCGCCCGCCAACCCCAATTTAGCTTCGTATGGGCCGTTTTTTGCTGCACTGGGAGTTGGTGGCCTGCAAGTTTCACCCCAAGTCACGGGTTTGCCTCCCACACCCGTGCCCGTTGCGGACCCAGACCGGCGTAACCCGTTTTTCAGCGACGTTTTTCAGCAGAGCTACCAGTCTGAACCGCTCAACATGCCGTCGGCCGCGCCGGTTTGGCGGTGGGGCGCGGGGCAGCGGCTACTGACTCTGCGCGATGGTAGCCCTTTGCTCACGCAATCGCAAACGGACGGTGGTACGGGTTCGCCGGGTAGCGTATACGTACTGGCAAGCCCGCTGGCGAGTCAGTATGGTAACTTTGCCGAACACGCGCTGTTTGTGCCGGTGATGTACAAGATGGCCGCGCTGAGTGTTCGGGCACAGCGCACGGCCTACTCGTTCGATAGCGGTTTGATCACAATCCCGGTGAACAACCCCTCGGAGCGGGCGGTGTATAAACTGAAGCGGGGCAA
>JAYTAC010000229.1:0-1720 GCA_043737755.1 Spirosoma sp. | reverse complement strand
CGGTGGTGGGCATCGTGTTTGTGATGTGGTATGCCGCCACGGTCTACTGGCCCATTGCCCCGGCCTATTTCCTGACCATCCCGCTGCTGGGGTTCGTGAGTTCGCTGCTGAGCAAGAAAATCAAGACTGTGCAACGGACTATCGTGGCCGAAACCACCGCGCTGGCCGGGTCGACCACCGAGAGTCTGCGCAACATCGAACTGGTAAAAAGTCTCGGATTAGCCCAGCAGGAAACCGAGCGGCTCAACGCGACGACGGAGAAAATTCTGAAGTTAGAACTTAAAAAAGTGCGCTACATCCGGTCGCTGTCGTTCGTGCAGGGGACGTTTGTGAACCTGCTCCGCAACGCCATCATGCTGCTGATGCTGTTTTTGGTCGTGCAGGGCAAGATTACGGTGGGCGAGTTTTTCTCCTTGTTCATCTATTCGTTCGCCATCTTCGGGCCGTTGCAGGAACTGGGCAACATCATCAACATCTACCGCGAAACGGAAGCTTCCTTAGCCAATTTCCAGCAGATTTTGGACACGCCCCGAGACATGAAACCGGCCCGGCCGCAGCCCGTTCGACAACTCAAAACGCTCGCTTTTGAGGACGTTAGTTTCAAGCACCTCACCGCCCAAAACCCCGCCCTCGACGGTATTTCGTTTGCCGCCGAAGTGGGCGAAACCATCGCTTTCGTTGGTCCCAGCGGGTCGGGTAAGACCACGCTCGTGAAGTTGCTGGTGGGGCTATATCCCCCGCTGACCGGCCGGATTCTGTACAACGGCATCCCCGGCTCCGAAGTTGACCTGGACGAGCTGCGGGAGCAAATCGGCTTCGTCACGCAGGATACGCAGCTTTTTGCGGGCACCATCCGCGAGAACCTGCGCTTCGTAGCCCCCAACGCCACCGACGACGAATGCCTGACCGCTCTGCGCCAGGCCGCTGCCGATACCCTGCTGGCCCGCGCTCCGCAGGGACTCGACACGGTCATTGGTGAGGGGGGCGTGAAAGTGTCCGGGGGCGAAAAACAGCGGCTCAGCATTGCCCGCGCCCTGCTCCGCAAACCCACACTGCTCGTGTTCGATGAAGCAACGTCGGCCCTGGATTCACTGACCGAAGAAGAGATCGGGCGGACGGTGCGCGAACTCTCCGGGTCACGCAGGCACGTTACCATCCTTATTGCGCACCGCCTGAGCACCATCCTCCACGCCGACCGGATTTTTGTACTCGAGCAGGGACACGTCGTTGAGCAGGGTCGCCACGCCGAGTTGCTGGAGCACAAGGGGTTGTACTACGCCATGTGGCGGCAGCAAATCGGCGAACGAAAGGAAATGGCGGTGGCGTGAGATGAGAGACAACGAACTGGATTTTTTTCTGAGCGTCGGCTATTACCGGATGCAGCAGGAACTCTTTACGTGTCACTACATCCGGCATAACGATGTGCCCTGCCCCGTGCACTGGCTGCGGATTGCACTGGCGAACGTCTCCTACGGACCCAAACAGTCCCGGCTGTTCCGAATCAACGAGCCGTTTTCGGTGGCCGTCAAGCCGTTTGTCCTGTCCGACGAACTGGAAACGCTGTATGCGCTCTACCGGAGTACCCTTGACTTTGAGACCTACGAGTCAGTCGAAAGCTGTCTGCTGAACGGAGCCACCCGCACCGCATTCGATACGCACGTAATCGAAATCCGGGACGGCGACAGGCTGATTGCGGTGGGTATTTTCGACCGGGGTGAAC
>JAYTAC010000228.1:0-1724 GCA_043737755.1 Spirosoma sp. | reverse complement strand
ACGTAACGGTGGTCAGGGTGGTCAGCAGAGCCAGACCAAGCAGGGCTTTTTTCATGGAATACAGCGGTTTATAAAGTGGTATCGTCGTGAACAAATGTTGATGAAATCGCTACAAAAAACGCGCCATTTCCTCGCTGCTAAAACCTGCAAGGTTTCCAAAAAACCTTACAGATTTATCACCTCAAACGAGTACGTGATTTCTGCCGTGGGCCGAAACTGCGCCGTGGCCGAGCAATATTTGTCCATCGACAAATCAATGGCCCGCTTCACCCGGCTCTCGTCCAACTGACCGCTGAGGGTGTAGGTGATGTGAATTTTCTGGAACGGTGATGGGACAGCTCCTTTTTCGCGCAGGCCATCGACGCTCATCCTGAACCCCTCGATCACCTGCTTTTGCTTCTGTAAAATCAGGATCATGTCGATGGCTGAGCAACTCGCCAAGCCCATCAGCAGCATCTCCATCGGCCGCGCCCCGGCGTTTTGGCCGCCGATGTCGACCGCCCCGTCAATGTGCTGAGTTACGCCGGAGGTGCCAACGGCCTCAAAATGAAACGCGTCGTCTACGCGTACCAACTCGACGTGCATCGTGTTGAATTCAGGAGCACCGTCAACCGGTTGTGAATCAGGCATTGTCTTTCTTGCGTTTATACCCCACAGTTCGTAGTTTCACCGACCCGGTTACCAAACTACACCATCCCATGTCCGAAAAATTCACCGACGATTTATTCGACCTCAAAAACGACCGGCGGCTGAGCGCGTATCTATACCGGGCTGGCTTCGGTGCGTGGCTGCTTTACATCGTGTCGGGTGCGCGGTTCATGCATTCTATGAGCACGTACCGAACAGACTTCGGGGTGTTCTCGTTCTTTTTGATGGTCATGGGCCTGTCGGCCTCCATGATTTACGATTACTACCACCACCCCGCCGAGTTCGAGCAGAAAAAGAAGTGGTTAGCGTTCAGCTACCTGATTCTGGCCGGACTAATCTATTTTTTCATCCTGCACAACAAGCCGGTTTCGCTGCCCCATCTCTTCGGAAACTAATCAATACTTCGCTCATTCGTTAAGACGTACCGTAGCCGGCTCACCAACGGGCCGGTCTTTCTGGCTTAGCGCCGGAGCCAGAATCCGGTCGTACAGCCGCAGCAGTTTGCCCCGCTCGTGCGGCCACGACAATTCATTCAGCACCCGCTGGTAGCCAAACTCGCCCATCCTCACCCGAACCGCTTCGTTGTCGAGCAGGTACGTGATTTTGTCGGCAAAGTCGGTCAGGTCGCCGGGTTGGGCGTAGAGCGACGCTTCCTGCGCCGAAAACCGGCCTTCTTTCAAATCGAACTGCACAATTGGCTTTTTCAGGGCCATGTACTCCATGATTTTGTTCATGGTCGAGAGGTTGTTCATCTCGCTGGGCTTGTCGGGGTTTACGCATACGTCGGCCGTGTTGAGCACGTCGACCATCAGTTCGTCCGTCACCCGGCCGTAGAAGTCAACGTAGTCAGCAAGGCCAAGTTTTTCGGATAACGCCTTCATGTCGGCCTGCCCGGTGCCGCCCCCGATGATGGCAACCTGCACATCCCGGCGCGTTGCCACCACTTGCTGAACCGCCATCAGCAGCAGGTCGATACCTTCGGCTTCGCTGATCGTGCCGAGGTAACCGATCAAGTACCGCCGACCGTTTTTGTATTTCTCGTTCCCCGGCCCCAGTTTCAGCCGGTCGAGTTTGGG
>JAYTAC010000227.1:0-4474 GCA_043737755.1 Spirosoma sp. | reverse complement strand
ACTGCATGTTCAGATCGAACAGGAGTTGGGTGGTCAGGCTGAGCCGACTGCGGTTGATACTCTGGCCATTGGGGGTCGACACGCGGCTGACCCGCCAGTTGTTGGCCACCAACAGTTCGGTTTGCGAGGCTGCGGTGGGAGCAGGCGTAGTGCCGTTGTCGTTTTTGCAGCCGGTTAGTGCACCGGACAAAATCAGAATTATCAGTGAAAAGCGGGCTGTAATCATAACCGAAAGTTAGTTGATTCGTTGTGTGAGCAAGGCGTGAATTTGTTATTTCGACGGAGCCGGGATGACAAAAGACGGAATCAAAATTCAATAACTTTGGTCAAAAATAAGCAATGCTCATTCGATTTGCCATATTAACCGGGTTACTGCTTGCTGTGTACCATCCCGCAACGGCCCAGCAACAGTGCGCCGACCGGCTGCCGTTTACGCCCGTCAGCCAGCCCAACCGGATCGGGTGGGAAAAATTCCCGGACTTTACCCTGCCATTTCCGGTTATCTACGCCGGTCCGCGCTTTGGCGACGCGAAGGGCAGTCCGCTCCGCCACGGATTCAGTCATATCGAGCAGATCAGCGACGGCGAATTCGGGACGGTGGTGCAACCCCGACAGCGGTCCATAACCTACTACGGCATTGCTACGGGCCTGAATCAGCCGTGGGAAACCATCGAAAGCCCGTGGGCCAATGACCTCGCTGTCTACCGCGCCAAGTGGAATCGGTGGCTGTCGGACGTGGCCGGGGGGACTAAAAATGCCGACGGAAAATACATCATTCAGGCCGGACGGCTGACCATCGACGTGGAGCGGATTGCCGAATCGGACGCCCGAATTCTGCGACTCAAACAGGACACCCGCGTACCGATTATCTACCGAAATCTGTCCGACGCGGAGTTTATCGCGGCCTACAAACGGGCGATCCGTGATCTCTACGCCGAGAGCCTGCGGTATCTGCGGCAAAACGCCGATCTGACAAACATAACCGTCAGCAGCTACGCCGACACGCCCATCCTGAACACCTATCTGAACGTACCGACTTACACCTGGACCGACTGGACAACCAACCTGGGTCGGGTCAACTACTTAGTGAAAGACTCGACCGAACGAATGATTGGCGGGCCGTTCTATAGTCAGTTGGACGCCTTGTCGCCCTCGGCTTATTATTATTACGATTACCCGAACCCGCTGGCGCAGGACTATTTAGCGTATCTGCTGTTTCAGGTGGAGGCTAACCGGGCGTGGAGCCGCAAACCCGTGGTGCCGTGGGTGTGGCTCCGGTATCATGACAGCAGCCCGCATTACCCCGGCTTTATCCAGCCGTTTATGGCCGAAGCGACGGCTATTTTCCCATTTTTTTCGGGAGCCGCCGGGCTGTGGCTGTGGGACGAGCCGAATTCGGGGCAGGGCCGCACCGACGTCTTTGCCGCCTACGAGCACTTCACGCACGGGTTATACCGGCTGTCGCGCTTCGCCGATATGTTCCGGGGGCAGTACGAATTAGTGATCGAAACACCGGCCCGTGACCTCATGGACCGGCAGTTACCCGTTTGGCGGGGCGTAGCCAAGGGGAACCAAATCCTGATTGCGGCCCAAAACCCCTACGCGGTAGACGGCCGGAAAACGAGCCTGACCGTGCGCTACAAAACCTGGCAGCAAACCATCGAACTGACCGGCCGTGAAGTGTATTTGTGCCAGTTCGAGATGGGAACGGTTACGGCGACGGAACCGCTACTGACTGATGTTCAGGTGTTTCCGAATCCCACTGACTCAGAACTGATCGTTTCGTTTGACCGAGTTCCAACCATCACTACTGATCTGGCGTTACTCAATACGGCCGGTCAGGTTGTGCGTAACAAGTTGATAATCTCTATCCGGGAAACGCTGAACGTAGCCGACCTGCCCGCCGGACTGTATTTCCTGCGCATCACCACCGAAGCCGGAAGCCAAACAAGAAAAGTGATCATTAACTGATGATGGCGTGATGAACGATGAGCCTTGCAGCGCATTCATCATTCATCATTCTCTCTATGCCCAACCAACTCCAGTACGAAACCAGCCCGTATTTGCTTCAACACGCCGAAAACCCCGTCGACTGGTATCCGTGGGGCGAAGAAGCCCTGAACCGGGCCGTCGATGAAGACAAGCCCATCATCGTCAGCATTGGGTATTCGGCCTGCCACTGGTGCCACGTGATGGAGCACGAATCGTTCGAGAAGGACGGCGTGGCGCGGGTGATGAACGAAGACTTCATCTGCATTAAAGTAGACCGCGAGGAACGCCCCGACGTCGACGCCATCTACATGGACGCCGTGCAGGCGATGGGGGTGCAGGGTGGGTGGCCGCTCAACGTATTCCTGATGCCCGACGCCAAACCGTTCTACGGCGTCACCTACCTGCCGACCCAAAACTGGGTTCAGTTGCTGGGTAGCATCCGCTCGGCCTTTGATGAGCACCGCGACGACCTCACTAAATCGGCCGAAGGCTTCGCTGCGGAGCTGAATATCAGCGATGTTGAACGCCACAACCTGCCCCAAACCGACCCGCTGTTCGCGCCCGAAACGCTTGATGTGCTGTACCGGAAGGTGGCCGTTAAAACCGACGACGAAAGGGGCGGTATGAACCGGGCACCCAAGTTTCCGATGCCGAGTGTGTGGCGGTTTTTGCTGCGCTATCACGACGCCACCGGCAACGACCGCGCTCTGAAGCAGGTGGTGCTGACGCTGGACCGCATGGCCCTCGGCGGCATTTACGACCAGCTCGGCGGTGGTTTTTCCCGCTACTCAACCGACGCCGACTGGTTTGCGCCCCACTTCGAGAAGATGCTCTATGACAACGGCCAACTGCTGACGCTCTACGCCGAAGCCTACAGCCTGACCCAAAGCCCGCTCTACAAACGCGTTGTCTACCAAACCATCGCCTTCGCCCAGCGCGAGTTGCTCAGTCCCGAAGGTGGCTTTTACTCCGCCCTCGACGCCGACAGCGAAGGCGTGGAAGGAAAATTCTACACGTTCACGACACCCGAACTGCGGGAGATTTTGGGTGGTACGGCACTCCGGGAGGATTACGATTGGTTTGCGGACCTGTATAGTCTGACTGACAAGGGTAATTGGGAGCATGGGCGCAATATCCTGCACCGTATAGAAACCGATGAAGCGTTTGCCGACCGCATGGGCTGGTCGGTGGATGCACTGACGACCCGGTTGGCAACAGCGCACGAACGTCTGATGCAGGTGCGCAGCGAGCGTATCCGACCGGGCTTAGACGACAAGATTCTGTGTTCGTGGAACGGGTTGATGCTGAAGGGATTAGTGACAACCTACCGCGTTTTCGGCGAACCTGAATTCCTGACGCTGGCCCTGCGTACGGCGTATTTCCTGCTCAAAAAAATGCGCGATACCCGCACGGGTCGCCTGTGGCACAGCTACAAACTGGGCCGTGCCAAACAAGCCGGGTTCTTAGACGATTACGCGGCTGTGATTGACGGGTTGCTGGCACTGTATCAGGCCACGTTTACCGAAAGCTGGCTCACCGAAGCCGATCAGTTGATGCAGCACGTGCTGGCGAACTTCGCTGATACATCCGACGAGCTGCTGTTTTTTACCGACAAAAACGGCGAGGAACTCATTGCCCGGCGCAAGGAACTGTTCGACAACGTGATCCCGTCGTCCAACTCGATGATGGCCGAGAACCTGTACACCCTCAGCCTGCTCCTCGACCGACCAAAGTACGCTGAACGTGCCGACCGGATGCTGGGGCGGGTGCAGCCGTTGGTACAGCAAAACGCCGATTACCTCACCAACTGGGCCGCTCAGTTTGCGCTGCGGGCACGTCCCACCGCCGAAATCGCCATCGTAGGACCTGATGCTGACCAGTTTCGGGCCGAGATCGACGCGGTTTATTATCCCAATAAAGTGCTCTGCGGGACCGTAGGGCGGAGTGAGTTTCCTTTATTGCAGCACCGGGGGCCGGTTGACGGGAAAACGGCGATTTACGTGTGTTATGACCGGACGTGTCAATTACCCGTTACGAGCGTGGCTGAGATGTGGCAGTTGCTGCGGTAAAGCACCGGCTTATGGGTACATGGCTTGAGCGAAAATTTCCCGGTGTATTTTTGGTTTGGCAACCGGTTGGGGAGCTTGGTCAAGAGTCCAAATCCCGGAGTTACTCAGGACTATCGCTGGTTGACTAACTAAATATTTTTTTGATAAATGTTCTGAAAACGCCGGTGTCGTTGTCCCGCTCGGTGCCTTTGTACTGGCTGGTGTCCATGGTTCGGAACTCATTGAATGTGCCAATCCCGAACATAATGAACAAGCCTACGATTACCACGGTGTATATGCCTAAATCTGAATTTTCCATGCTACCGTTTCAGTTTTAGGTTGAAATACACCAGTACCAGCAAAATAGTGGGCGGCCACAATCCAATGAAGATTGCTCTCATCGGGTCCTTCAAAAAAACGTAGTAATACTCTGA
>JAYTAC010000226.1:0-1725 GCA_043737755.1 Spirosoma sp. | reverse complement strand
GTTGCAAAGTGTGGAAGCCATTCAGATCGCTTACGCCCAGGCTCTGCTGGTTGATCGCGTTGCGTTGGACGAAGCCCGCGAACTAAACGATGTAGTGCGGGCGCAGGAGCTTTTGCAGGACGCATTTCGCACCGACGTTCGTCCGCTGGTAGCCGAAGCCCGGTTGCGGGCCGGTGGTGCGCTCAACCCACTGGCCCTGTTCCGGCAGCTAAATGTCCGGCAGCAACTCATCGGCGAACGGGGCGTAAAAACGGTAGCAACGGGACTTTAACAGCATGATGTGTGATGGATAATGGATGCCATTACTCTGAGTAATGGCATTCATTATCCATCACACATCATTCATCATTGTACATGAAAGTTATCGCCATTATCGACGTTGGCAAGACCAACAAAAAGCTGTTTCTGTTCGACCGGCAGTACCGGATCGTGTGGGAACGAACCGAACAGTTCCCTGAAACGACCGACGATGACGGTGACCGCTGCGAAGACCTGAACCGCCTGACTCAGTGGATGCTGGCCATTATTCAGGAGATGCTGAATCTGCCGCAGTTCGACGTGCAGGCAATCAACTTCTCCGGCTACGGGGCCAGTTTGGTGTATATAGACACTGAGGGTCAACCAGTTGGTCACCTCTATAATTACCTGAAACCCTACCCCAATTCAATCCGGCAACAGTTTCACAACCATTATGGTCCGGCCGATGTACTGTCGGTACAAACGGCCTCGCCCGCCTTGGACAGCCTGAACTCCGGGCTGATGCTGTATCGAATCAAGTACGATAAACCGCAATTGTTTGAACACATTCGGTACGCCCTGCACCTGCCCCAATACCTGAGTTATTTGGTGACCCGGCAGCCATTGAGCGACATCACCAGCATTGGTTGTCACACCATGCTCTGGGATTTCACCAAAAATCAGTACCACGATTGGGTAACAGCCGAAGGTCTCGACACCCGGATGGGCGACCTGTTTCCGGCTGACAAGACCCTGATTGCGCAAACAGGTGATAAACAAACGCTACTCGCCGGAGTTGGCTTACACGACTCATCGGCGGCCCTAATTCCGTACTTAGCGAGTTTTCAGGATTCGCCATTCGTGCTGATATCGACCGGCACATGGTGCATCAGCATGAATCCCTTCAACGACCAGCACGGTCCGACGCTTCGGATTACAACCGAAGAGTTGCAATACGACTGCCTGTGTTACCTGACTTACAAAGGTGAGCCGGTAAAAGCGTCCCGCCTGTTTGCGGGCTACGAGCATGAGCAGCAGACGAAGCGATTAGCCGCGCACTTTAGCGTTGACTTAGATCACTATAAACACGTTCGTTACGATGCTGGCCTGATTCAAAAACTGCAACAGATTACGCCGGACGTCCAACCGGCTGAAGGGCTGATTCCGCCGGTCGTGATGCCTTCTTTAGCTGGATCGGCATTCGGCGGGCGCGATTTAAACCAGTTCAGTGATTACGAAACGGCCTATCACCAGTTGATGCTCGATCTGATGGCCGGTCAACTGATATCGACGGCCCTGGTCATGCCGTCGCCCGGTCAACCCGGTGTGACGCGTATTTTTGTGGACGGTGGTTTCAGCCAAAACCCAATTTACATGAACTTATTATCGGCGGCTTTCCCGAATATGGACGTATCGGCCGCTTCGGTGGCGCAGGCTACGGCGTTGGGAGCCGCCTTAGCCATTCACAACGAATGGAATCCGTTGCCC
>JAYTAC010000225.1:0-4498 GCA_043737755.1 Spirosoma sp. | reverse complement strand
GCCGACCGTCGTCGCCCGTGATGTTGGTGATGCGCACGCCCGGCTCGTCGGTCACGGTCAGCGTGATTCGGTCGCCGGGCCGGGCAACGGCAAAGCCGAATATATCGAATCCGCAGGCTACGTTGGCAACGGTGGCGGGGGCAAAAACGCTGATTGAGTTCACAGGATGGACGATGGAAAAGACCTGGTTACAAGGTTAGCGGTTTCGGGCCGAAAAATCAATTTGCTGCGCTTTCCGAAAGCCAAACCTAAAGTATAAACGTTAATGAATGTGCATACCTTGCCGGGCTGAAAAACTTAGCCGATCAATGTATTGCCCGCCATTTATTATACGCTGTAAACTCAATCTCATGACTTTTTTCTCTCCCTGCCAGTTCACCAGGCTTGGCCTGTTTGCAATCAGTGTATGTATTGCTCAACCCCTGATTGCCCAACCGGGCGCAGTGCCCAGCAGCCGGGCGCTGGAATCCGATTCTACCCCGCAGCGGGTTACTCACGCGTTGGTGGAAGCGGGGGGGCTGTTCTCTTCGTCCGGTATCACCCCCTACTGGCTCCAGACCAACCAATACGGTATCGTTCCGAAGTCGGCACCAACGGCTCTGCTCATTGCCGGGGTGCAGGCCGACTACCGGGGCGGCAACGGACCCTACCGGCGCAGGGCCGACTGGGGCTACGGGCTGGAAGTGGTTGGTCAGGGGGGATCGACTAACCGGGTTATTCTCGCCGAAGGTTACCTGAAAGCCCGCTTAGGGGTGTTCGAACTCAGTGCCGGTCGACGCAGGCAGCGCGAAGGATTAGCCGAAAGCCCCCTGTCGTCCGGTTCCTTCATCTGGTCGGGCAATGCGCTGCCCCTGCCGCAGGTCGAACTGAGCATTCCCGACTACGCCCCGCTGGGATTTACCCGTGGATTGGTGGCGGTGAGAGGGTCGTTTGCGCACGGCTGGTTCGGGCGGAGCACCTACGTGAGCAATTCATTCCTGCACCGCAAAGCTATTTACGTCCGGCTGGGTAAGCCCCAGAGCCGCGTCCGGCTCCACGGGGCGTTTACCCACTACAGCCAATGGGCTGGCTACGCGCCCTTTCTGGAATCGGACCCGACCAGTTCGTTCTCCGGTCAGATCGCCAATAGTGTCGATGCCTACGTCAACGTAGTTGTGCCGGTGAAAACCAACCGATTAAAAAACTTAGCCAAGTTCACCACCTACGACCAGAACCGGGTGGGCGACCACCGGGGGTCGGCTGATATGGCCGTGGAAATCAGACTGAACCACGGCTCCATTTTTGCTTATCAGCAGCACTTTTATGACATAGGGCGGAAGTTGTACAACTTACGGAACATCGAAGACGGTCTCTACGGCGTCCGGTTTCAGGACACGCGGCCAAACCGGCTTTTTCAGGATGTTGTGATTGAACTGTTCAATTCCGGCAGCCAGGGCGTTTTCCAGTTCGGCAAAGTGCTGGGTGGCGAAGCCGAAAACTACTTCTTAAACGGTCAGTACCCCGAGGGCTGGTCCTACCGGGGCCGCACCATTGGCACACCGTTCATGAGCCAGTCGGCCGATGTTGACCCGGCTCTGCCGCGCATTTCGTTTGGTGGACCGACGTTGGCCGGCGAACTAATCGAAGGGGTCTACGGCATCAACAACAACCGGGTCTGGGCACTGCATACGGGCTTGTCGGGCAACTTCGGCCGCGAGTGGGGTTACACGGCCAAAGCGTCCTACAGCCGGAACTACGGCACGACTACGATTTTTTTTCCGGCCAACACCAACCAGTTGTCGACCCTGGTTTCGATAACGAAAGCCATGAACTGGCTTGCGGGTTCAACACTGTTGGTGTCGGTGGGGTACGACGAAGGCAAACTGCTCGTCTCTCCCAGTCAGGTGGGTGGCTACGTCGGGTTGCGCAAGACCTGGTCGGGGCGTTCGCGAATTCCGCGCACATGAGCGGGTAATCGGCCGGTTCTGAGGGTGGGGTTCAACGAATTGCCTGCCCCAGTGCCAGCCGGTCCACTCCGGCCGCGATCAACTGTTCCATTTCGATGTCCGTTGCGCCGTCGGCCACGATTTTGACACCCACCGATGTCGGTACGTCTCGCCGGAATTGCAGGGCCGATTCGAGCGAGAAGTTTGCAGTGATGGCTCCGGTCGCGTTTTTCAGAAAGTCGCAGCCCGCATCGGTGGCGAGTTTGATCACATCCAATTGCTGCGCCGGACTGAGCAGTACCGACTCCAGCACGACGGTCAGCAACTTTTCCTGCGCGTGGACCTGCGACACCAACTTGGCAAACTCAATTTTGAGCCAGACCGACGACGGTGAGAACAGGGCCGACGTGTTTAGCACGACTTCAATCTCGGTGGCTCCGTCGGTGAGGGCCAGTTCGGTTTCGAGTTGCTTGACTTCCGTGCGCTGATACCCGAACGGATACCCCACCACCGCCGACAGCACGGCCGGATGATCGCTGCCGAGTTCACGCCGGATTTTTTTGACCCAGAACGGAGCCACCGTCAGCCCGGCTAAGCCGAGTTGCGTCACGTCGTCGAGGGCCGCATATTGGTCGCTGATGGCTACGCCGGGGTGCAGCAGCGTCCGTTCGATGTATGGAAACAGGTGGTTCATAAAAGCCAAAGAGCGAGCCGGAACGCCGACCCGGAGCGAATGAGTGAAAGAGCGAATTACAATGCACCGCTCTTTCGCTCATTTGCTCCGGGCCGGCGTTCCGGTTCGCTCTTTTATTAACTGAGATACTTCAGCTTCACTACTTCTTTGGGGTCCAGAAACCGCCACTTGCCGCGCGGCAGTTCTTTTTTGGTCAGACCGGCGTAGGCCGTGCGGTCCAATTTGGTAACGTCGTAGCCCAAACTCTCGAACATCCGGCGCACGATGCGGTTGCGGCCCGAGTGAATTTCGATACCCACCACGTAGGCATCGGGCGTGACGATGCTCAGCGCGTCGGGCTTGATGGGGCCATCTTCGAGTTCGACTCCTTTTTTGAGGGCACTGAAATGTTCTTCCGTAATGGGCTTGTCCAACTCGACCTGGTATATTTTGCGAACGTCGTTGGACGGGTGCGTCAGTTTGTCGGCTAATTCACCGTCGTTGGTCATCAGCAGCAGCCCCGTCGTTTTGCGGTCGAGCCGCCCCACCGGATACATGCGGAAGTTGCCCGCGTCGGCCACTAATTCCATCACCGTTTTGCGTTCGTCGGGGTCTTCGGTCGTGGTGAGGTAGTCTTTGGGTTTGTTCAGCAGCACATACACGAATCGCTCCGGCGTAAGGGCTTTCGTGCCGTATTTGACCATATCGCCTTCTTTCACCCGGAAACCCATCTCGGTCACGGTCTGGCCGTTGACCGTAATGTCGCCCTGCGCAATGAGTTCGTCGGCTTCCCGGCGCGAACACACGCCCGAGTTGGCAATGTAGCGGTTGAGCCGCGTTGTACCCGGTTCGCCGGGTGTGCGGGCGGGTTTCTCGTCGCGGTCGCTGTTGTCGGGTCGGCTTGTTTTGGGCTTGCCCTCATATTTGTCGGTGCGGGGCCGGGCAGTCCGGGGCGCATCGGTGCCTCCGGTCATTCGTTGCCGTTTCTGCTCCAATTCGTAGTTCGGGGCTTTCACGAAAAAGCCGGTGCGCCGTTCGCCGGAGTCCTTACGTTGCTCCGGGGTGAAACGCGTGTTGCGCGAACCCGAAGCGGGATTCTCTGGTGCGTCGCTCCGTTTGCCGGGGGCAGGGGTGCGCCCCTCCGACCAGTTTTCGCGGTTTCGCTCGTCGGCTTCGCGGCTGAAACCACCTACCCGTCTGGCAGTGGGCTTACCCGACCGGCCTGGCGTGGCCCGGCCTGGCGTGGCCCGGCCTGAACCGGGACGGCTCCGGTCGTTACTGTCGCGCGAAAAGCGTGGTCCGTCGTTGCGGGCACGCGGCTCACCCGGACGGCTGTTGCCTTTGTCATCCCGTCGCTCGAAACGAGGTCGTAATGACGCACCACTGTCGGTTCGGGGTCGATCTGCTACACCACCCGCACCGGCAGATCGATCACTGCGTGGTGCGTCAGTGCCACCAAAGCGTGGGCGGTCATTGCTGCGCTCGAAACGGGGTTTGTCGTCCCGTCGCTCAACGCGGGGCCGGTCCGGTTGGTCTGGCCCGCTGGCTCGGTCGCTGCGCTCGAAACGGGGTCGTAATGACGCACCACTGTCGGTTGGGCGGTCCGTGTTTCGGTCGCTGTCGGAGCGGGACCGTCGCTGATCCGAATCGCCCGAGCGCGGTTGGTCGGTGCGGGGTTTGTCGTCCCGCTCAAAACGGGGGCGGGAATCGGTCGGGCGGGTCCGGTCCGGCTCGTTGCGGTCCCGGCCAAAGGAGGGGCGGGCGGGGCCGGTGGGCCGACGGTCGGCATCGGACCGGCCGCGCGACCCGAACGGGGAACCACCGGGACGCTCGTTGCGGCTGTTTTGTGGCCGGTCGCCCGGTTGCGTATCACGGCGTGGTCGGTCTGCCGCACCACGGT
>JAYTAC010000224.1:0-4499 GCA_043737755.1 Spirosoma sp. | reverse complement strand
TGTTTGCCCCGAAGCCGCGCAGGTTCACCGACTTGAACGTCAGGCTCTGAGTGAGCAAATCCACGCCTTTCACGTTCTGGAGCGCATCGAACGGGCTGACCGCCGGTGACTCCCGGAATTGCCGGACACCCAGCCGCTCGACGGTTACGGCCGCTTTCTGAATGTCCTCCGGCACCCGGCTTGCCGACACCACCACCTCACCGGCCGTGGTCGTCTCTTCCACCATCTTCACCGTCAGAAGGCGAAAGTTGCTGCCTTTGGCCACAATATCCTGCCGCCGGTAACCAATAAACGACGCGCTGACGGTAAGGGGCAGGTCTTCGGAGGTCGGAAGCATAAACCGCCCGTCGGCCTGCGTAACGGTGCCGGTGTTGGTGCCCCGGACCAAAATTGTCACGCCCGCCAGGGGCCGGCCCCGTTCGTCGGCGACCAACCCGCCGAGGTTGATCTGCGCCCAAACCGACGCCGACACCATCGTAAGGAGCAGGCCCACAAAGAATCGTCCCATAACTTTCAGCAGGATAAAGCAATCGGTGTGCCGACGCGTACAAAGATTGTTAAAAATACAAAAGCTGTCCGCACCAATGAATCATTAATGCAAACAGCTTTTGGTAAATGCTTCGGGCTACCCGGACAATACTGCTAACCGGCGCGACCCGCCAGAGTCGCTTCCGGCACCTCAATTACTCTCCCGGTTTTCACGCCGTAGATGTACTCACAAACGGGTATATCCTGCGGCACGAGCGGATGACGTTTGATGCGCTGCACGTCTTCGGTTACGCTGTCCCGGTTCAAAACGAATACCGCAGCGTTGTGCCGTAGGTTCCGGGATCGCCGAGGACACCCGCGTAATGACCGGCGTTACCAGCCGCCGGTAAGAGCTGCTCGAAATAATTCTGGTTCAGCAGGTTACGGCCCCACACAAAAATTGACACGCCGTTCGAGGCCCGGAAACCTACCCGGCCGTTCAGCAGGGCGTAGCCGCCAACGTTCAGATAGGCCGAGGGCGATGGGCTGGACGAAAACGAGGAACGGCCGTAACTATCCAGCGCGAGAAAGAACCGCCCGGCCTGACTCAGGAACTTCCCCACCCCGCTGATTTCGCCACCCAACGAACCGGCCCACCGGGAGATGCCCGGCAACCTACCCCCCGAAACGTCTTTAAACGCCGATTCACCACCGGTTTCTTCGAGGGGAACGGGCGCGTTTTTGAAGGAGACGTATTTGCCATCGGTATAGCCTAATGCACTGTAGAGCGAGAAATTAGGGGTAACCCGGATGTTGCCATCCAGTTCAAGGCCGGTTACACGCACCCGCTCGGCATTGGCTAAATAGCCCCGGCTCACGCCAACTTCGGCGGTTTGCACCTGCGTCTGGTAGTCGTTGATACCGGTTTGGTAGAGAACAAAATTCAGCGTCGATTGGGGAGTTGGCCGGGTTTTTAAGCCTGCTTCAACGTGGTTTACGTACTCGGGCTTGATTCGGGCCAGTTCCGTCAGCACCCGGCCGTTCGCCGTTGGCAAACCACCGAGGTTGACGCCCACCGGCTTGTAACTGGTTGAGTAGGTGGCAAACGCGTTGATTCGTCCCGACGCTTTGTAGGCCAGCGTCAGTTGACCCGACAGGTTGCTTTCGTCCACGTTCGCCGAGAAGGCCTGGTTGGTATAAACGGTGTTTTTCAGGGCAATCAGCGCGGGATCGGTCGTTTGCAGGCCACCGTAGGTCTGCCGGTCAAAATCCACCGCTTTCTGGTCGTAGTTGTAACGGAGACCGGGCAGCAGGTGCAGGCGTTTGGTGATGGCCCAGTCGATCTGGCCAAACACGGCCGCCCCAAAGCTTTGAAGCCGGGACGTGGTTCGGATGCCGAAGCCGTCGAGCAGACCGGGCGTTTGCCACAACGGGCTGGTCGAATTCTGCGCAAAACGCCACTGGGCCGCGCCGGATTCTTCGGTGTGAACCGGGCTTGTAACTAAGTCCTGACCGATGGCGAAGACCCCAAAAACCCCGCTCAGCCGGGACGACAAATCACCCGCGTACCGAATTTCCTGCGTCCACTGGTCATGCTGCGACGGGGCCTGTGATAGCGTCAGCACTGGCAGACCGGTGAAGTCCCGGTCGTTGGAGGGGTCCCAGTTCCAGTACCGCCACGCCGTAGTCGACGTTAGCGTACCCGACCCAATGGTGGCGTCGACATTGAGCGATACGCCACCCAGATCACTGTTCGACCGCCACGGCGTATCGTGGTCAATCACCCGGTCGAAAGGATTCTGGGTCGGCAGTTTATACCCCAGATCAGCAATAATCCGGTCAAACTGCCGGTAGGCCGCCCGCTTCGTTGGTACTACGCCCGCCACTACCTGCGCATAGCCATCGGGCCGCTGCCGCGACGCATCGCCTATCAGCGTGATCTTGACATTATCCGTCGGCGTGAACAGCAACTGCCCGCGAAACCCTAAATTGTTCAGGTCATTTACCGGCCGCTGCGTGGCAACGTTGTAGAGCAGACCGTCGCGCTGCGTACCCGAAAACGACGCCCGCGCAGCCAGTTTTTTACTCAGCGGGCCGGTGAGCGAGGCCTTAGCCTGAACGTAGCCGTAGTTGCCGTAGCTTACTTCAAAGGAAGCCCCCGGCTCAAAATTGGCGGGCCGCGTGGTGATGTTGAAAGCCCCGGCGGTGGTGTTCTTGCCAAACAGCGTTCCCTGTGGTCCGCGCAGCACTTCGATCTGCTCGATGTCGATAAAATCGAGCGTGGTAGCCGCGGGACGGGCGAAGTACACACCGTCTACGTAGAAACCGACGCCCGGATCAACACCGTCGTTGGTCAGCCCGAAGGTCGAACCCAGTCCCCGGATGTTGAGCGACGTGTTGCGCGGATTGGACGAATAAAGCTGCACCGTGGGCACTAATTCTTTCAGGCGGTTGACGTTGAACGCTCCGGCATCTTCAACGAGAGCACCCCGCACGACCGAGATCGGAATGGGCACGTCCTGAGCCGACTCCCGACGCCGTCGGGAGGTGATCGTTACCTCGGAAAGCTGACCGGCTCCCTCGCTGAGTTTAATGACCGCGACCGAATCACTGAGCAGTGCTTCGGTCGTCTGATACCCTACGTACGATACGATGACGGTGAAGGGAAGTTTCTGACCCGTGATGAGCGTGAACCGCCCGTCTTCTTTCGTTGGCGCACCGTTGGTTGTTCCTTTGATGGATACTGTAGCCCCGATCAGGTTTTTGTTGGTACGGGCGTCAATGATTTTGCCCGACACGGTTGCATTGATAACGGGTTCGTTTTGCGCCGTTGACCGAAGCGAAATCAGCAGCAACACGAGACTGAATGAGGTGATAAATAACTGGTTTTTCATGGCACAGATGGTAGTCGATTTCGTCAATTCTATTACTCCCTATTCCAGATAGACTATTAGTACTTATAATCTATTGATGTAATAGAGTTTACAAAAAAATGCTACATTGCCCTCGTTTCCAAATGTGTAATGTACAAACCACGCTTCACAGGTTGTTATCTTTCTTTCCAAATAGTAGTTCGCCGAAAAGGTCAATTTCAAACCACCAATTACTTCTCATGAAAAGAGTAGTACTGCTTTCGTTGCTCGTCAGCCACAGTCTTACGGTGCAGAGCCAGCCCGCTAAAATTGTCCGAAAACAGGAGCAGGCCTGGCTTGGCTACTTCAACCAGACCCGGCTCAACGCACGCTGGGGTATGTGGGCGGATGCTCACCTCCGGCGCACCGACTTCCTCGACCGCTGGAGTCAGCACGTGGTGCGGGCCGGACTGACGTATTACCTCGCCGACAATGTCCGGCTCACGGCGGGTTATGCCTGCGCAGGGTCGTATTTATCGCCGAGTGGCATCATTCGGCCTGAACACCGCCCGTGGCAGCAGGTTTGGTGGTCGGGCCATACGAAGCGACTCAATTTGGTGCAGTGGATTCGGGCCGAAGAACGGTTCAATCGCCGGGTCAGGGGAGATCAGTTAGCCGACGGGTACGGGTTCAACTGGCGGCTGCGGTACAATTTCCTGCTCCAAATTCCTTTGAAGGGTGAAACCATCCGGCCCGGCGTACCCAATTTTGTGCTTCAGAACGAAGCGTTTATCAATCTGGGGAAGCAGATCACCTACAATTATTTCGACCAGAACCGGTTTTTCGTCGGCGTATCTTATCCGTTCAGCAAATCACTGACGGTGCAGGCAGGCTACATGAACCTGTTTCAGCAGCAGGCATCCGGCAGCACATTCGTCAACAATCACGTCGCCCGGCTGTTTTTGTTTCACACCCTGGATTTTCGTCGGCAACCACCCGCTGCCACGCCCCCTCTCCCACAGTCATGATCTACCGTCATCGGTGCCCGGCACGTGGAATGGCTGAACCGGATCGAAGTCAGGAGAGTGGAGTGACTTACTGAAAATAGCCCGTCAGTTCGCCGTAGCCCAGCACGTGGCCTTTCATGGCGTCGAGCACGTCCTGCTTGCCGGGGGGATC
>JAYTAC010000223.1:0-1736 GCA_043737755.1 Spirosoma sp. | reverse complement strand
GGCAACCCATTCCGGAACCTGTTCCTCTAACGATACCACCTGCCAATATCAAAAGATAGACGGTGACCACGGTCAAAAGCACTAAGTTCCGGAATCGTTGCAAATAACTGTCAATGAGGTTGCTTGAACTGGTCATTTAAGTTCTGTGCCTCAATCTCTTTCTCCAGGACGATTAACTCGTTCTCGTGTGGAAGATTAGACTCCGGCGTTTGCGAATAAGGTACATTCTGTGGAATAAAGTCATCTTGGGCACCCGGCTTGCTGTAATCATAAGGCCAACGATAGACGGCAGGTATTTCACTCGGCCAGTTACCATGTCCCGGATTGACTGGCGTCGTCCACTCGAGTGTATTAGACTTCCAAGGGTTTTGTGTCGCCCTCTTGCCTTTAAAAAGACTCCAGATAAAATTGTACATGAATACCCACTGAGCGACGAACGTGAACACAGCCGCTAAGCTTATGAAACTGTTCATATCAGCGAATATGTTCTTCGTAAAATCGTAGCTTGTGAAAGCGTAGTACCGACGAGGAAAGCCCGCGATGCCAACATAGTGCATGGGGAAAAACACCAAGTATATGCCGATAAACGTCAGCCAGAAGTGGATATAGCCCAGCTTCTCATCCATCATACGACCGAACATTTTCGGAAACCAGTGATAAACTCCCGCTAACAATCCAAAGGCAGAAGCAGCACCCATCACAAGGTGAAAGTGCGCAACAACAAAGTACGTATCGTGAAGTTGGATATCTAACGCCGAGTTGCCCAAAATCAGACCAGTCAAACCTCCCGATATGAAGAATGAGACCAAGCCAATTGAGAACAGCATTGCCGGTGTAAATCGAATGTTACCACGCCAGAGCGTCGTGATATAATTGAATGCTTTCACAGCTGATGGAACGGCTATGATAAGCGTCAAGAACATGAATATGGACCCCAAGAACGGGTTCATGCCCGTCACGAACATATGGTGTGCCCACACAATAAACGCCAGAAAGGCAATTCCCATCATTGACGCGATCATAGCACGATAACCAAATATTGGCTTCCGGGCATTGGTTGCGATAATTTCAGAAGTCATGCCCAAAGCAGGTAGCAATACTATGTAGACCTCAGGGTGACCCAAAAACCAGAACAAATGTTGAAACAAGATCGGGCTACCTCCGACATTCGGTAAGGCTTCTCCATCAATGTATATCTCTGACAAATAGAAGCTTGTACCAAAGCTACGGTCGAAGATTAAAAGTAGGGAAGCTGATAGAAGTACCGGAAACGAAATCAGACCAAGAACGGCCGTCAAAAAGAAGGCCCATATTGTTAGGGGCAACTTGCTGAACGACATTCCACGTGTACGCAGGTTGATTACCGTAGTGATGTAATTTATACCACCCAGCAACTGGGACACGATGAACAATGCCATGCTGATCAGCCACATAGTCATACCGCCTTTTCCGCCGGGGCTTGCCTGTGGTAGTGCACTCAGTGGTGGATATACAACCCATCCGCCACCTGCAGGACCCGTTTCGATGAACATAGACGCAAACATAACTACGCTGGCTATGAAGAAAAACCAGTATGATAGCATGTTCAGGAAACCCGATGCCATGTCACGAGCACCAATCTGTAGCGGGATCAAAAAGTTCGAGAACGTCCCACTCAAACCGGCTGTCAGTACAAAAAACACCATTATAGTGCCGTGCATAGTGACCAATGCCAGATAGAAACTCGGGTCGAGTTT
>JAYTAC010000222.1:0-1736 GCA_043737755.1 Spirosoma sp. | reverse complement strand
AGGACCGCTGTCGTCAAGTTGTTAACCGGTTTTGGTCTGACGCATACCATTAAGTTCGCCCAGAGACATTGCATAATCAATTCTGTCTAAGTACTTATCAAAGTAATGGTTTCTAATAGATAATAATGGATATTGAGCAAATTTTTGTACCTTAGTCGTATCTAAAAGCAGCCATTTTGTACCTTGACTGATGAACGTAACGCTACGGGAAAAACCCATCAAGGATAATCTACTAAGTCTTTACCTCGACTTCTATCCGCCTGTTCCGCACCCGGAGACAGGTAAACCTACGCGTCGGGAGTTTCTGAAGTTGTACGCCCACAGTGAATTTGAATACGAGATACAGCAGTACACGGATAGCAAAGGACAGCCAAAGGAGCGGGTTGTTGCCTTACTCGACCGGAACAAGCATCACAAGCGTAGGCGGTTAGTTGAACTGGAACGGGAGCACAATCAAAAAACCCGTGCTCTGGCTACGGCGGTCTGTGCTCAAAGGCAACTGGACATTCAGGCGGGGCGGTTTGGCTTTCTGATTAAAGCAAAGTCAGCGACGGTTGATTTTGTGGAGTTCTTCAGGAAGGGAGCGCAGGAGTATCAGCAGACCAACCAGAGCAAAGGCAACAAAAACAACATGAGCAGCGCGTATCGACACTTCACGCTTTTTCTCAGCGGTGCCGATGTATTGAGCCGCCCCAGTGATAATGACCTCGATAAGCAATACTTAGCCGCCACTGACCTTACCCGGCAGACGTGTGAGGATTTCAAAGCGTACTTCAGCACGGGTAAGAGCCTGAACCGACCGCATAAGCCGTTGGCACCCAATTCGACAGTTGGCTATTTCACCCTGTTCAAGCAAATTGTAGAGAAAGCGGTCGATAAGGGCGTCATTGCCGTAGACCCGTCCGAGAAGGTCATTATACCCAGAATACAGGATATAGAGCGCGAATATCTGACGGAAGAAGAACTGCAAGCATTGGCACTAACCGAGTGCGAATGGCCGGTTATCAAGCGGGCTTCTTTATTCTCCTGTTTCACCGGATTACGTTACAGCGATGTCGAAAAATTAACGTGGGGCGAAGTGCATTACTCCAAAGGGCAAGGTCATTATATCCGATTTACCACAAAAAAGACAGGCAGGCCCGAAACCTTACCAATCTCCGATCAGGGGGCTTCACTCATGGGTGAGCGGGGATCAGACGCGGCTATCGTATTTGAGGGCCTGGCTTATTCGGATTGGCAGAACAGCAAAATGAAGGAATGGGTACGACGCGCCGGTATCAAGAAGCATATCACGTTTCACTGTTTTCGGCACACAAACGCAACGCTTCTGCTAACGCTGGGGGAAGACATTTTCACAGTTGCCAAACTGCTGGGCCATCGCTCTTTGTCCTCAACGCAGGTGTACGGTCGCATTGTCGATAAAAAGAAACGCGAGGCTGTTAATCGAATCAAGATAGATTTATAAAGTTACAGAACGCCGGGCCACCCGAACCGAACTAAATACAAATGCGGACTTACGCGGAAATCGTAGGACCTTATAAACGAGATACCGCCAGCTTACTCTAACCTACTAAAAATGGGAAAGAAAACGGGAAAATCGGATTTTTGTAGTTCCGCAACTTCAAATCTCCTCTTTTCCCGTGAAGCAGAGCCTCATTGACGAAATTACGACCGTTCTTCAAAACGTACCAATTGTCACCAATTTAGCCCGCAAAAAGTTTATCGCTCAGTTCACC
>JAYTAC010000221.1:0-4508 GCA_043737755.1 Spirosoma sp. | reverse complement strand
TGTACGAATTCAACAACTTTGTGTACTCGTCCGTGTTGCGTCGGCGCAACGACTCGTTCTTGGCTAATTCCTGCACCTGCATCACGCCTTCAAGAATTTGCTCGGGGCGGGGTGGGCAACCGGGTACGTACACGTCCACGGGAATGATTCGGTCGATGCCTTGTAGAACGCTGTAGGTGTCGAAGATGCCTCCGCTCGATGCACAGGCACCGATGGCGATTACCCAGCGTGGTTCGGCCATTTGCAGGTACACCTGTTTCAAAACGGGACCCATCTTCTTGGCAATCGTACCGGCTACCAGTAGCATATCGGCCTGACGCGGGGAGAAACTCGGACGTTCGGAGCCGAACCGGGCCAGGTCATAGTGCGAGGCCATTGTAGACATGAACTCAATGCCGCAGCAGGAGGTGGCAAAGGGCAATGGCCACAACGAATTCGCCCTGGCTAATCCAATCAGTTTATCGAACGAAGTGGCCTGAAACCCCGGACCTTCGTAGGCCGGTGGACCTTCAACCATTTTGATGTCTGTTGTCATATAAAACACTGGAAATGCTCATTGATACAACGAACGAAAACAGGTTAAAATTCAACGGCCGGTCCTATTCCCACTTCAAAACGCCCTTACGGATGATGTAGTAGAAACCAGCCAGCAACAGGCCCATGAACAGAACCATTTCCACGAAACCCGTTGCGCCCAGACTTTTGAAGTTAACCGCCCAGGGATACAGAAAAATCACCTCTACGTCGAAAAGCACGAACAGAATAGCAATCAGAAAGTACTTGATCGAGATGGGGGTGCGGGCATCGCCCTGAACGGGAATGCCACATTCAAAGGGATCGTCTTTTTTGACGCTGTTGCGCTTGGGGCCAATGTTGTGCGTAACAATCATGGTTGTCACGATGAAACCAAGTGCTAAACCCAATTGAATCAGCACCGGTAAGTAGTCGGCGGGAACGTACGTTGCGTTCATAGAAAAAGTGAGAAAATGATGCTGCAAAGGTAACGATAAAACCAATTGAGCCACGATCTTCAGCTACCAACCAGACCCGGATTGGACAAGCCCGGTCCCGTGCCGTACAACCTGATCTGCGGGTAACCCGGAGCGTATAAACGCTCAAAGCCCCTCCGACCGGAAGGGCTTTGAGAGAACCTGTTACCGTACGTCAGACTATCGGTTGATGATGATGCGCCGGGAGACGTTGAACCCCGACGAGCGCACCCGAACGATGTACATTCCCTGCGCCAAGCCCGACAGGTTAACACTCTTGCGCTCGTCGAGCAGCGGAATCTGCTGGGTAAACAACTGCTGGCCGGTGAGCGTAAACACGTCAATACTGGCATCCTTCAGGTTTTCGACCGTTTCCAGCACGACAACGCCATCGCGCGAGGGGTTGGGGTAGACGCTCAGGCCACCCGCCGACTGGTCGAAGGTAAATGCTTTGGGAACGCTGTAGTTTGAGTAGCACGTCAGGCTATTGGTGCCGTTGAGCACGAATGTCGATTTGGCACGGGTGGTGTAGTTGGCTGTTACAACAACTTTCACCACCGCGCCCGTCTGGGGCAGCACCTCACCCGCCCGTTGCCAGTCGTAGAGGTCTGTTTGAGCACCCGACGGGGTGGGCAGCACGGCCTGTAGAGAATACGTACCAATCTGCTCAACAGTTGGCGTCGGTACTCGGGGGCGCACCGTCAGGCTGATGGCCGCCGACTGCGCCGACTTGCAGCCGTAGACGTTAACTGCCTGGGCGGTGTAGTTGCCCGCCGTGTTAAGCCGTATGGTTCTGCCCGTGGTGCCGTTGCTCCAGTTGGCCGAACTGTTGCTGGTCGTGTTGGCCACCAAAGACAGCGACGAATCGGCGCAGACCTGCTGCTGCCCGTCGGCCGGGCGGCCGGGCTGACTCGCCAGCGAAAGGGTTGGATTGGTTGGCTGAATTGGCCCCTGTACCTCGAGCGCGGGCGATAGATAGGTGTTGCCGAAATTGTCTTTCAGGATAGCCCGGTAAACGCCCGGTTGGTTGACGGTGATGGCTTGTGTCGTTTGGCCCGACGTCCAGGTGTAGGACTTATACAGGTTGGGAAGCCTGAGCGTCAGCGCGTTGTTGGCCGGTGCACACGCTACGGTAACGGTTGGTGGCGGCAGCGGAGGCAACGGCCTCGAACTGGCAAAGAAAACGGCGTTCAAACTCTCAAACCAGGCCTGCCCCAATTGCTTCAGACCCTCGCCCCCGAAGTGAACCTCTCCCTCGAAACGGGGAATCTGGATATTATCGGTAAAAGGCCCGGCAAACACGTTGTTGTTGTACGTGTTGATGACGTCGTTTTGCGCCTGAATAATGTCCTGACTCACTTTGCCGAAGTTAAACGACGACCGGGCCAGCATCCAGGCCGGATATCGATCCGTGTCGGCCCTGGTTTTATTAATGATGTACTGCATGTCCTGGCTGTAGGCCTGCCGGGTTGAGTTGAGGGGAACATTATCATTCTCTCCCTGTTGCCACAAAACGGCTCTCAACCCCTGGAGCGAGCAGTAGTAGCGCAGGGCAATCACTAAGTTTGCGTAGGGCATGCCCGCCGAAAAATTTTCGTCCGGCGTTCCGATGGCAAAAATGTTCTTTGCTATCCTCCCCTCCGCGCTCTCCCGCCAGTTTTTGATGACGGTGCCCTGCCAGGCCGTGTTGATAAACAGCACCGGAACCTGGTATTGTTTAGCAATCAAATCGCCCAGCACGCCCCAGCACCACGCACTCTTGCCTCGTGGCCCAATCAGTGCCCCGGCACTCAGCTGCTGAAACGTGGGAGCTGGGGGATCGGCCAAGGAGTTGGCCGTAGAATTGTCGTATGTGACGCAGTTGACCCGGTCGTCGGATGCACCCACGGCACCAAAATTTTGAAAACCCTGCGCGTTCGACTGGCCGGTGATGATGAACACTTCGCCGATACCCACTTTGCGCACTACATCCCTGCCCACCACGGCTCCACCCGCAAATGCCTGCACTTCGAGTCGATACCAGCCGCCTTTGCCCCGTAGCGGACCCTGAAAAATACCCCCTTGTGGGTTTCGCTGGATGGTGACCCAATCCGTGTTTAGTCCCTGCCCAGTCACCTCGGCCTGCACCCGCGCCTGCACACTATCGACCGGCTGGTAGCAGCTCCCCGATACGTGAATTGTGCTGGTGTTGTCGTTTTCACGCTGAAATACGGCCCGGCTTTCGGGATACGTAATTTTTATGGCCTGACCATTGGTTTGAGCCAAGGTGGTGACGCTGGAAATCAGGAGACTAAGCGCAAGTAGCGGCAGTAAAAAATAATGATTGTTCATTCGTTGTTTTTTAATGACCGTTTCTGCCGAACCACTACGCTGATTCTGGTGATTCGTAGTTCGTGCAAAAATCAGACCTTAGTCAACCGGGCGGTCCTTCTGACCCGATAGTTTCCCGGTAAAGTGCAAATTTAGTGCCGATATCTATGATTAAACGGTATGCCACGCACTAATATTACAAACCCAGCAGAATTCGCTTTGACACGTCGAAGTCAGCAGCCCGCACGCGCAGCAGGTAGTGACCCGACGGCAGACCGGTCAGCACTAACTGCTTGCGCTCGTCGAAAGTCGGCACGGTAGCGGTGAAAACAGCCTGCCCGGTGAGGGTGTAAATGATGAGCGTGGCGTTGGTCAGGTTCGCCTGCGTTTCGACCAGCACAATCTTGTCCGGGTTGGGGTTCGGGTAAACGCTCAGCCCACCATTATTCGGGTCGACTGTAAATACGTACGGTGCCGACCGAACGGAGAAACAGGTGAGCGTCGGCGAATAAATGATGGACGCACGGGATGTGTAGCTGCCCGATTGATTGGCTTTGATAATCGCCGTTTGCACAGCTAACGAATCATTGTCCCGACGCCAGCGAAACTGAGTGCCATTTGTCGAACTGATGGCCTCAAGCGTGTACGTACCGATCATGTTGACGCTCGGCGCGGGCGGCAGCGGGCGCAACTCGACGGTGGTCGTTCGGGACGAGACTGACACGCATCCGTTGACATCCCGAACTCGGGCCGAATACCCGCCCGCCCGGTTGGTGGTGATGGCCTGGGTCGAATCGCCGGTGCTCCAGAAAACGGTAAACGGCCCCTCCACCCGGAACGTGATGCGGTCGCCCTCGCAAATGGTTGGTTCTTTGTTCGCCAGGAGGGTGGGGGCGGCTGGCAGTGGATTCACCCGTACGATAATTGGTGGCGAAGCCGGGGACAGGCAGCCGTTCTGGTCGCGGGCCTGAACGGCGTAGTTACCCGTTGCCGAAACGCTGATCGCTTTGTCGGTTTGTCCGCTCGACCACAGCACATTCAGCGGGGTGGTGGCGTTCAGTGTAACGCGGTTGCCGTCGCAGAACGTGGTGACTCCGGCGGCAGAAACCGCAGGCGTTGGTGGCAGTGGGTTCACAGTAAGTTTGACCACGTCGGACTGGACCGAAGCGCAGCCAAACTGATTGCGGGTCTGCACCGAATAATCGCCCG
>JAYTAC010000220.1:0-1740 GCA_043737755.1 Spirosoma sp. | reverse complement strand
TAGTCGGGCCGTAGTCGCCGAAGTTGGCGTTGTCCCGAAAGCTGTGAACGACGCCATCCAACGGAGCAAAAACGGGCGTTCCGGCGTCGGCCCAGAAGTCGATGCCGAGGTGAATTTCGCGTGGTCCCGCTCCGGCCGGTGCCCGACGGTCAGCCGCTGCTGTGCGATACCGGTCACACGGCGGGGTTTCCATCTGCTGAAAGTGTTCGCTCCGGCGGTAGATGGTCCGGTGCTCATTGTAGCCACCCACGCCTACACTGACCCCAGCCGTTCGTAATTTGCCGAATACGTAGTCGGTGAAGGCAGCCGTGTTGGTCAGGTCGAGTCCGGGGAGGTCCGGGTTGGTGGCCGAGAAGTCGAGAATGAGGTAAGGGTCGCGCTGGAAATCGAAGGGCAGAAGCATAGGAACGAAGCCGGGTAAGTGCGCAATGTAGCGATGACGGCCCGATGAGTTGCCCATTTCGACGCCGTCGGTATATTTACGTCCGTCTTGTTCGTTAGTTAGCCACATTCTCCCTGTCACAGAGCAAATACCTTCCTGCATGGAATCAACGATTACGCAACCGCCCGCCCGCACCGGCCATCCAACGGGTCTTTACGTCCTGTTTTTCACCGAAATGTGGGAGCGGTTCAGCTATTACGGGATGCGGGCCATCCTGCTGCTGTTTCTGATCGACAACGTTCGGGGAGGCATGGGCCTAAATGAAGCTGAGGGAGCCGCCATTTACGGTATCTACACCGCGTCGGTCTACTTACTGTCGCTACCCGGTGGCTGGATCGCTGATAACCTGCTGGGGCAGCGCAAGTCGATCTGGTACGGCGGTTTAATCATCATGGTGGGCCATATTATCCTCGCTGTTCCGGCCGGAACGGCTCTGTTTTACGGCGGGTTGTGCGTGGTGGCACTCGGTACGGGGTTGCTCAAGCCTAACATCAGCACCATCGTCGGCGAGCTGTATCCCGAAGGCGGGGCGCGTCGGGATGCGGCTTTCTCGATCTTTTACATGGGCATCAACCTCGGCTCGTTTCTGGGGATCACCATCGTTGGCTACTTAGGTCAGAAAGTTGGCTGGCACTACGGTTTCGGGGCGGCAGCCGTCGGGATGGGACTGGGCATGATTACGTTTCGGATGCTGGGCCAGAAATACCTCGGTCAGTATGGTGGTCAGCCCGTCAGGACATCCGACGTCGTTAAAACTGACACAACGGAAGCGCAGTCGAACACCGGCAACCGGTCGCTGATTGGTTTTCTGGTGGGGATCGGTGCGCTGCTGGTCGTACTGCAACTGACGGGTGTGCTCGACCTGACCACGGCGCAGGGGTTAGCCAAAGCGATGGGCACCATTATTTCGCTGATCGCCGTCAGTTATTTTTTGTACATTCTGCTGGCGGGCGGACTGACCACCGTCGAGAAGAAGCGCGTGGCGGTACTGTTCATATTCTTCCTCGCTGCGGCCGTGTATTGGGCCGGGAATGAGCAGCAGGGGTCATCGCTGCAAATTTTTGCCGACCGCCATACCGACCTGACGTTCTTCGGCTGGCAGATGCCGTCGAGCTGGTTTCAGAATCTGAATCCGGCGTTCATTCTGCTGTTCTCGCCCGTATTGGCCGCCCTGTGGATTTTCCTGGCCAACCGGAGGATCAACTACTCCGTACCAGCCAAATTAGCAACGAGTCTGTTGCTGCTCGGTGTGGCGTACCTCATCATGATTGTGGCGGCTAATTTGGTCGTGTCGGGCG
>JAYTAC010000219.1:0-4520 GCA_043737755.1 Spirosoma sp. | reverse complement strand
GCGTACTGGGCCATGACCCGGCTGTAACCGGAATACAGTTCAACGGAAAACAGCGTAGTTTTTCCGCCCACTTGGAAGATACCCAATCCATTACGGCCGTTGGGCGCAATGTCAAAGCCACCTTCGCCCTCAATATTGAGCCGCAGCGAACCAAGTTCGACCAGCGTACCCGCATTGGGAGGGTCCTGACGGTACAGTTTATCCGTTGCCGGATCAAGGTCGTACAGATTTGTGCTGGTCGCACCCGCTACGCTGTTGGAGTAGGCTACGGCCGAAATTCTGGCACCGGGTGCCCCGTTAATATTTCCGTCAACGCCCGCCGTTACGCCGTTGTTGGGGTTTATGCGCAGGTTCTGGCCATTGTCACCAACAATCCGAATACGGTCAACGACGGGATTGAAATCAAACCCTACGTTCATCGTGCCCAAAGCGGGCGTAAACGGAGTGCCAACTTTGGTGGCAACCCCCGTTTCCGGATCAATCAGGTAGATCTGACTGGCATTGCTCACCCCGTACAACTTCCCGTTAGCCGGGCGAAAATCAATTCCTAAAATCCGTTCCCCCTGGGTTCCCGTCAGGGTAACTGACTTAATGACCGCCCCGCCATTGCTGCTTAGTTTGTCGAGCTGATTACCGGCCAGGGCCAGAAATGTGCTACCACCATCGTAGCTGGAACGGGCACCAGCCGTAGCCGACTCCTCGTTCTGATTTGGAACTTGCGATTCGTTTTTGTCGCAGGCAGTAAGCGCAGCCATAACAACGGCAAAAGCGCAAACTTTACTGAGATTTGATGACGTGTTCATTTAGTCTTTTTTAGTTTGGATGACTTTACTCCTGTGATGTACGGGGGAATAACAAAACTGGATTCATTAGATTGATCTAAACAGATCTAACGGAAATTTTACTACGCTCCAGTCGTACCCACAACCCTTCCGGCAATTTTCGGCCCGGTAGTGTCATAGTAGGCAGCTTGGCACAACCCTCACCCCATCGGCGGCACTCGACCGGGGCAGCTTATTGCCCAACACGCTGGACCGCTTAGTATATTTTTTCTCTTTTTTTGAGAAAGCCAAAACCATCGGTTCATCTAAGCCGTATAACCCCCCGAGATCATACAATCTCAAAACTTTTTCAACAACGTATGTCTATGTTTTACGCAAAACCACTTCGCACCGTAGCCGGTCTGCTGGTGATTGGTTCGCTGCTGACGCTGAACGCCTGCCGTGAGCAGGACTCGCTCACCCCACAAGACGGCGTTTCGTCGGCCAATGGTCGCCTGTCGGCCGACCAGATGTTCTACGTGCTGACGGACAATAATCAGTTGTTGCAACTGAATTCGGCGAATTCAGCTATGACGCTGGGCACGATCACCGTCACGAACCTGCAAATGGGTGAGCGGTTAGTCGCTATCGACTTTCGCCCGGCAACGGGGCAATTGTACGCCGTGAGTAATGGTAGCCGGTTATATTCGATCAACTTAGCCAGTGGCCGGGCGCAGATGCAGGGCACGGGATCCTTCTCGCCAGCCGTGAACGGCGACGTGGTGGCGTTTGATTTCAACCCAACGGTCGACCGCGTTCGGTTGGTGACGAACCGGGGACAAAACATCCGGTTGAATCCCGAAACGGGAGCGGTGGTGGCCGTAGACGGTGCAATTAATGGTGTACCGGGCGCGGCTATTTCGGGTCTCGCTTACACCAACAACCGGGCGGGCGTTACCACCACGGTGCTGTACGATATTGATCCGGTGACGGACAAGTTATACATCCAGAATCCGCCCAATAACGGAACGCTGGTGGAAGTAGGTAGTCTGGGTATTGACATCGCCGGGGTGGGCAGTTTCGACATTGCACCCAACGGCGACGCGGTTGCGATCCTGATCAACAATGGTATGCAGGGCTTTTACCAGATCAATCTGACAACGGGCCGGGCCGAGCGCCTTGGCGGTCTGCCCACCACGACCAGCATCGTGGGTATGGCCGTTCCGACGGAGCCGGTTGCCTACGCCGTCGATGGCAACAACAGCCTGATGATCTTCAACCCGATGAATCCGGGTACGCCCTTTGTGAAAGCCATCACGGGTCTGCAATCCGGCGAAACGCTGTTCGGCATCGACTTCCGGCCCGTCAATGGTCAGTTGTATGCCATTGGCAGCACGAGTCGGCTCTACACGATCAACACCTCGAACGGAGCGGCTGCATTGGTTGGCTCGGGTCCGTTCTCACCAACCCTGACGGGCCGCGAAGTTGGCATTGATTTCAACCCAACGGTCGACCGCATCCGGGTCGTGAGCAACATGGGCCAGAACCTGCGGCTGAACCCCAACGACGGTACTGTAGCGGCTGTTGACGGTAACCTGAATCCGGGACCCGTGGTGGTGACGGCGGCAGCGTATACCAATAACTTTGCCGGTGCCACCACGACGGTGTTGTATGACATCAGCACCCGCACGAACAACGCCATGCTGTTCCGCCAGAACCCGCCCAACAGCGGTGGTCTGGAGCCGGTTGGTATGCTCGGTGTAGACGCTGAAGGCGGGAATGGTTTCGACATCGGCGGAGCCAGCAATGTAGGCTACGCCCTGCTGCGCTCGGGTAGCACGACCCGGCTCTACACGGTGAATCTGATGAGTGGCGTTGCTGCCAGTGGTGCCACGCTGCCGGGTAATCCACAAGTTCGTGGCTTTGCGGTCGGATTGGGATTCTAAATTTCGGAAGTAGCCAATACACAGATAGCCCGCCTTGTTTGAAGCAAGGCGGGCTATCTGTATTTACGTTCGACAAGTCAAGATTTAAGAATTTTTGACAGATTCATTCAGCTTTATCGTATCTGTAGCTACACCGTTGCAACCAATTGATTATCGGTTAAATCGTAGCAACAAAACACGTCAAATTTGTCAAATATGAAAAAAAATACCGTACCTATTTTTGACGCTGACAATGCTGGCTGGATGCAAAATGACGAACCCCCGCATTTAATTGTGGGGGATTGGCTTCGGGGCGTGGTTCTCCCTGTGGGTTGTCAATAACAAATATGCCTTGCACGATCAGTAAGGTTTACCTGGTTTATTGAAAGTATGCGTGGTCGAGCAACATCACCGCGTTCTCCTCCGACGAAACTTTGATGTACCGCAGCAGCATCTTCTCCGAACGGTGGCCGGTCATTCTCATAATCGCGACCGGTGGCACTTTTGCCAGATACGCGTTTGTGGCGAATGATCGGCGGGCGGTGTATGTCCCCACTAACTCCCACTTTTTGGGGGATCGGGCGGGTCTCACTGCTGCCGCCCCGCGTTTTGCTGACCTCAACCCGGTCGGTCAGGCCCGCCCGTTGGCATAATTCCTTTAGGTGACCGTTGAGCCATTGGTTACTGATCGGACGCGGTGGCACTCCGTTGTATTTGGCGACGATAGCGAGGACTTTGGAATTCAGGGGTACGGAAACCCGGTTCCGATGTTTTGAGGGTGTTACGCCGGTCCGCCGGTGCGGTCAGAATACGGCCTTTGATGTTCTCCGGCCGCAGGTGCATGAAGTCTGAAAATCGCAAACCCGTGTAACAACCAATCAAAAACAAGTCCCACGCCTTATCCAGACTGGGTGTATCGGTCAGTTTGAGGTTATAGAGCCGCGTCAGGTCTGTTTCGGTCAGGTAAATGCTGTCTACCTCCTCTGAGAATTTCTTGAAGTCTTTATGCTGAAATATGGTGTTCGTATGCAATCCGTCGGCGTGTGCCTGTTCTAGCATCATCTTTAAATTTTTCATCAGTGAGCCGACGTAGTTGAGCGTCAGCCCCTGCCCGGTCAGCCAGCCTTTGAAGGCGTTATAGAAATCGAGACCATAGGCCGGGTAGTCGATAAGTTGCCCGGCGGCATCGCTGAAGTTCTCCAGCAACCGTTTTGGTTTCAGGTAGCCAGCGAGTGTGAAGAGCGAATAGCAGCTACTCTTGGCATTGAGCCGACGACCGGCGCGGCCCTCCTCAACAAACCGGTCGATGAACTGCATAAACGATTCTTGAACTACTACGGCAACGGGCGCGGGTTTTACTTTCTTGACGCGGCCTAATTCGGTGTCGAGGTGTTGCTTCAAGATGCTGTTGTCGGGGGGGGGGACAGTAGCTAACTACAGCCGGGTTAGTGTTTTCTGAGGGCGACCCGGTGGCGGTCGATACCCGCGTTAATTGTCTGGCAGGTTTCCCGGTCGGCGCGGCCCTTCTGATTGGTGTGGGCGCGTTGGCGGTCGGCGTCCCACTGGCAGGGCAGGGGTCAATCGTCAGCCCGGTCGAATACATGAACCGTATGTTATCGTAGCGATAAACGAGGGAAATGAGGGTTATCCGGTCGGCGCGGGGGTCTTTGAGTAGAAACTTTACGTCCTGGCCAGAAATGGTTTTCATTGGTCCTCCTGCGGGGCCACTCGTGCTGTTTGGTCACTGCCAGGTCACAAATAATATTAATCTGGTTGACGGATTGGTTGACGGAATCGTATTTCTTTCGATAAAGTAGGCTAAACAAAAAACGCT
>JAYTAC010000218.1:0-1747 GCA_043737755.1 Spirosoma sp. | reverse complement strand
TTGTTGAACGACCCCGAAAAGTACCAGGCCTTTATCAACAAAATTCCGATGGGCCGCTGGGGCGAACTGCACGAGATTGGCGGCATCGCCCTGTTTCTGGCCAGCCGGGCTTCGGGCTATGTCACGGGGGCCTGCTTTTCGGTCGACGGTGGCTGGGTGGCCCAGTAGTTGGTCCCCGTCTCTGATCCGCCCTGAATCCTGCCTGACTTTATGGAATCCATGCGATTCGTATCAGGTGTCGACTGCCAATCAGCAGCAACGCCTGGTACGACTGCGGGAACCTCGTAAACGAACCGTCTACCGGTTACCTCACAACTCGCCTTTTACGTATTTGCGCCAGTTATGCCCTTCTTTAAATCCCAACACGTCACGAATTTTGCGATTGGAAAACAACGCTTCGTGCTCCCCTAACTCGCGAACAACGGGTACATTCGGGAAGAACCGTTGTGCCAGTTCTTTGCTGGGAATAATGGCCCCATTGTGATCGTTCCCCGCATTGAAAATCTGAAAACCAAGGTTGTCTTTTTGCAGGCATAAATCCACAATCTGGCCCAGATCACGCGCATCTATGTAACAGAAGGCATTCCGGCGTCGCACTTCGGGGTGGGCAAAATAATGGGGAAACAGGTGGGCGTATTCGTGCGGTTCGATCACATTGCCAATACGCAGGGCATAGATATCAACGCCTGACCGTCGCTGGAAGCTGCGGGCCGTTTGTTCATTGACCACCTTCGACAAGCCGTAGCTGTCCATGGGATCAACGTCGTAGTCTTCTTCAAGCGGCAACACGTGAGGATTAGTCTGGCCATCGGAAAAACAGATGCCATAGGTGGTCTCCGAAGAGGCAATAATAATCTTTCTAATGCCCATTTTTACCGCTGCTTCGATCACATTGTAGGTACCGATGGTGTTAACCCTGAACGTTTCGTTATCCGGTTTGAGCAGGATTCTGGGCACGGCCGCAAAATGGACTGCCGCATCAAATTTTGGTACGCCATGACCAGACTCCAGTTCATCTAACCCGGCATAGGAACTCATGGCATTGAACACCTGTCCCGAATCCGTGATGTCAGCAACCAGATTAGTTACCCCCGGGTGATCCAACGGCGTCAGGTCTACATTCAGCACTTTATACCCCTGATCGAGCAGGTAGTGAATGACGTGCTTGCCTGCTTTGCCCGATCCGCCTGTAAAAAGTAGTCGCTTTTGAGTCATGTGTTGTCTTCGTTACTATTGATTGTTCGGCACCGCTGAATGATTCATCGATGCGTCTGGCAAGCCTGTCAGGGGTTGGGTACACTCCACAACCGACGGTCCAGGATCAAGTCCTGTTCACCCACTACACTGATTGTTGTGTAAAGCGGATGGTTAGGGTGTAATAACACATTGTAAGAGATGTCAACCACGGCGGAGGGCACACCCAAACCCACATCGGATGGGGTTTGTAGCCACTCCCTGAAGATCGTTTGCGTCAGGGGCAAAGCCGTGGGTTCAGCCCAGTCATCGGGCAGTAACTCCGGGTAAATCCAACGGATTTCACCATCAGGCACGGCCAGCGTGAAAACCCGTAACCGGGGAAGTTAATCGTAAATCACTTTGGGAAAATGAACCGCACCGGCGGCCCGGCAGTGTCTCCAGCAAGGCCAACTCGGGCGAACTCGCCGTGTACAGGATGCCTTGACCCGGTGGATTCCACCGGCCACCGGTCCGTTCTGCCCCAACGACCGAAAGCGGGTCATGCCAATAG
>JAYTAC010000217.1:0-4526 GCA_043737755.1 Spirosoma sp. | reverse complement strand
CGGTTCGGTAGGCATACAGGCCGATGTGTTTGTAATACGTGTGGGACGCTAACCAGGTCCCGACCGGCTGACCGCGCCGGTACGGAATCGGGTGTCGGCTGAAATACAGCGCGTCGCCCGTGGTGCTGAGCACAACCTTCGGCGTGTTCGGGTTAAGCAGCGTCTGCGGGTCGTCGATGACTTTCACGAGCGTTGCCAATTCCGTCGCGCCATCCAGCACCGAGATCAGCAGGTCGATCTGGCGGGGCTGGATGAACGGTTCGTCACCCTGAATATTGACGACGTAATCCGCCGATATACCCAGTTGCTGCACCGCTTCCTGACAGCGGTCGGTGCCGCTCTGGTGATGCACCGACGTCATCACCACTTCGCCCCCGAAGTCGGCCACGTGCGCCCGGATTCGCTCATCGTCCGTAGCCACCACCACACGGCTGAGCGAGGTTGCCTGCCGTGCCTGCTCCACCACGCGCTGGATCATGCTTTTGCCGTTGATATCAGCCAATGCTTTTGCCGGGAAGCGCGTCGACGCGTAGCGGGCGGGGATGATACCAAGAATAATCATCGGTGGCGTGGGTTTATGTTAACGATGTAAAGTAAACGGAACGGGTTGAAAAACCGTTTTTGGGGAAAGCCGCCGGATTTTACCCTAATTTTACAATTAATGCCGCAACGGTCGGCCAATCGGGTAAGTCCCGACTTTTTTGCGCCTGCGCACAACCCATGAAAACTCAGTTGATCGTACCCGCTTCCCTGTTTCTGTTGAGCGGTTTAGTTCGTGCTACTCCAATTGCGCCCTTGTCCCGCTTTCCTCACGCTGCCGTAGCCGATTCGGTTGGTATCGAGAAAAAGGACGGCAAACGTTACATCCTGCACCGGGTCGATCAGGGACAGACGCTCTACGCCATTGCCCGTCGCTACGGCCGGTCAGTGGCCGACGTCAAAGCCGCCAACCCTGATATGAACGAATCGGTGCGCTACGATCAGGTGGTGCGGGTGCCGATTCCCGACGGGGCACTCAGCCGGAAAGAAGCCAAAGCCATCGACAAAGCCATTCGGAAGGAAGAAAAGCAGGTGGAGCACGAGGCTAAGATCACCAATTCGGATAACGCACCGACGGGGGGCAAAACCACCAAAAAGGCCGACGACCCGGCGCGGGCGGGCATTCACGTGGTGGAGCCGGGCCAGACGCTCTACAGTTTGGCCGTCCGGTATGGGGTGCCCCGCGCCGACGTTCGCAAATGGAACAACCTCGCCAACGACAACATTCTGATTGGCCAGGCCCTGATCGTCTCCGAACGGGCGTACCAGGCCCGCGTTCCCGCAGCAACGACACCACCGGCATCCGTTCCGGCCAAACCCGATACGCCCACCCGCCCTGCTCCGGCCAAACCCGCCGAAACAAAGCCCGCATCGACCAGCCGACCCGACGCCAAACCAGACCGCCCCACACCACCCCGCCCCGACGAATCAGCCGCCACGACCCGCCGTCCCGACGCCAATACCGCACCGGAGCGAACCGACCGCGACCGACCAGCCGCTGCCAAACCCGCCGAGTCAGAAATCATTGAACTCCCCCGCCCCGGCAACGACGCGCCCATGCCCGCGCGGGGTCGGCGGGTGTCGAGCAGTGGCGTGGCCGAGATGATTGACGGGGCCGATGAGTCGGGCAAGTACCTCGCCCTGCACCGCACGGCCCCCATTGGTACATTGGTGCAGGTGCGCAACGCCTTCAACAGCCAGAGTTTGTGGGTAAAAGTCATCGGCCGGTTGCCCGACACGGGTGTCAACGACAAGATTTTGGTGAAACTTTCGACGCAGGCGTTCGCGAAACTTTCGCCCGACGACCGGCGTTTTCGGGCTGAAGTCAGTTACATTATCCGGTAGTCAACGCCCGTTATGGAACCCGAAACGAAAGAAGAACGCATCGCCCGGCGCCACCGCAAACGCGATGCTCAGATGAAAGCCTCACCGGGCTACAAGACCTTCGCCATTATGTTTACGATGGCCTATCCGTTCATCGCCGTGTTCACCTTCGTCATATCCACGATTCTGGCCCTGTTCTCGGGCGTATCGCGGGCCATGGCGTGGGTTGCCAGCGGAGGGCAAAGCAAATGATGACTGGCGAACTGCACGCAGGAACCGGTTTGGATTACTCCTCGATAAAAGATTTCTTAGACACGAAGGCCGATTTGTATAATCGGCCTTCGTTCATTGAGCGCGATCCCATCAGCATTCCGCACCGGTTCAGCCGCAAACAGGACATTGAGATCATGGGATTCTGGTCGGCGGTGCTGGCGTGGGGACAGCGGTCGGTCATTCTCAAGAAAGCCGCCGAATTAGTTGAGCACATGGACGGTTCGCCGTACGATTTCGTCCGCAACCACCAGGAAAGTGATCTGAAGAGGTTTCTGGCCTTCAAACACCGCACCTTTAACGCCACTGACGCGCTCTATTTCCTGCACTTCTTCCACCAGTATTATCAGGACAACGACTCGCTGGAAAATGCGTTCGTACCGGCGTGGTCCGGCATTCCGGCTTTAGCCGCCGAATCAAATCGCACATCAGGCAGCAAATCGGCGGCTGAAGCCGGAATGCCGGACCACGCCGGTACAGCCCTGATCAACTTCCACGACCGCTTTTGCCAGGACCCGTTTTTCCCCGACCGGACGCGCAAGCACATTGCTACACCCGCCCGCAACTCGTCGTGCAAACGGCTGCTGATGTTTCTGCGGTGGATGGTCCGGCAGGACGACCGTGGGGTCGATTTCGGATTGTGGACGCGCCTGACGCCCGATCAATTGGTGATACCCATCGACGTTCACGTGAACCGGGTGTCCCGTCAATTGGGATTGCTCACACGACAACAGACTGACTGGAAAGCGGCTCTGGAACTCACCCAAACGCTGCGCCGGTTCGACCCCACTGACCCCGTCCGTTACGATTTCGCGCTGTTCGGGCTGGGCGTCGAAGGCGAGTTATAAATGGATTCGTTCAACAGTTCACCCGTGATCTGCTCGCTCGCTCCCACATTCCCGAACGCGGTGTGCATGGCAGCGCGGTCGAACGCCTTCTCATTGTTGGCCAACCAAATCGTGGCCACACCGTTACCGATGAAGTTGGTGATGCTGCGGGCTTCGGACATAAACCGGTCGACGCCCAGCAGCAGGGCCAGCCCTTCTATCGGAATCGCTTTCACGGCCGTCAGCGTACTGGCCAGCACCACAAACCCGCTCCCGGTAACCCCGGCCGCACCTTTGGAGGTCACCATCAGAATGCCGATGATGGTGAGCATCTGGGTCAGGTCGAGCTGAACGTCGAAGACCTGCGCCAGGAAGATGGTCGCCATCGAGAGGTAAATTGTGGTGCCGTCGAGGTTGAACGAGTACCCCGCCGGGACCACTAATCCCACCACCGACCGGGCGCAGCCCATCCGCTCTAACTTCTCCATCAGCGAGGGCAAGCCCGCTTCCGACGACGACGTGCCGAGCACAATCAGCAACTCCTCGCGGATGTAGCGCAGAAACTGCCACAGGCTGACGCGGCACGAACGCAAAATCAGGCCGAGGATGCCGAAGATGAACAGGGCCATCGTGACATACACCGTGCCCATCAGCCAGGCTAACGGCAGCAGGGTCGCCAGGCCGTACTTGCCGATGGTGTAGGCCATCCCCCCGAACGCGCCGATGGGGGCCAGCAGCATGACCTTGTGCAGTCCCCGAAAAACGTATTTCGAGAGTTGATTCATCCAGCCGATGATCCGCTCCCGGCCCCCGTATCGGCTGAGCAACACGCCAAACACAATAGCCGCTACGAGTACTTGCAGCGTGATGTTGTCGAAGAAGAATTTCACCCAGCTAAACTCCGTCGCGCCTTTGGTGTATTTGGAGATGTCGGCCCCCTTGAGTTGGGCCGTCGACACGCCCGCGCCGGGCCGGATGACATTAGCCACCACCACGCCAATCAACAGGGCCACCGTCGTGACGACTTCAAAATAGAGCAGTGCCTTCGCCCCTACTTTGCCCACTTTCTTGAGATCGCCCATGCTGACAATGCCGAGCGCGATGGTCAGGAAAATGATCGGGCTGATGAACAGTTTGACGATGCTGATGAAGAACCCGCTCAGAAATTCGCTGAACGTGGCTCCCAGCGTCAGTTCCTGGCCCATGAACCGGCCTTTCAGCGGAGCATCCAGCACGGGCAACAGCGCAAGATCGGGCCGGAAGTGACCCAGTAGCACACCCAGCGTGATGGCCGTCAGTACCCAGAAGGTCAGGTTGGTCAGTAGTTTTTTCATGAAATCGAACGGGTTGAGAAAGCAAGGCAGAAAAATAAGGAAGCCCAAGCGACTTCCTTATCTACCCGTCAGAACGACAGCGTCGCGTTGGCGTAGTACGAGGCTCCGTTAAAGCCAAACTGGTTCGCGTTGCGGGTGTAGGGTATCTCGCCGTTGGAGTAAGCCGCCGACGTAATCGGTACTTTGTCGGGGTACACGTCGAACAGGTTGTTGCCCCCCACCGACAGCGACA
>JAYTAC010000216.1:0-1751 GCA_043737755.1 Spirosoma sp. | reverse complement strand
TTGTACGCATCCTCATGAAGCAACGTTTCCTGCCGCTGGCCATGCTGGCTCTGAATCTATGTTTGATTGGAGTAACCATCGCCCAGCAATCCGCCGTTGATTTTTTCAACAATGGGATCACCAAAAGTAAGACCGGCGATTTTACGGGGGCACTTCAAGCCTTCAACATGGCCATTACGGTCAACCCGGAAAACTCAGCGAGTTACTACAACCGAGGTCTCGTCAAAGCAAATTTAAAAGACCACCGGGGAGCCGTGGTTGACTACGACCGGGCCATTGAGCTTGACACCAAAGATGCCCTGGCTTACCTCAGCCGGGGACTCAGCAAAAGCAAACAGGACGATCACCGGGAGGCACTCCTCGACTACAGCCGATCCATTGAACTTAATCCCGACGATGCTCAGACATACTACAACCGGGGAATCAGCCGCAACCGGGTCGAGCAGTACCGGGGCGCATTGGCCGACTTCACCAAAACAATCGAACTGGACCCCGCCAACGTACAGGCTTACTACGTGCGGGGTGTTACGAAACAGAAGCTCGGCGATTTTTCGGGCAGTCTGTCCGACTTTGCCAGGGTGATTGAGGTGGCTCCCAAACGGCCGTTAGCCTACGCCAGTCGGGGCATATCGCGGGTGGAACTGAACGAGTTCGCCGGGGCCATTGCCGACCTCTCCAAGGCAATTGAATTGAACCCGGAGGATGGTGAATCCCATTACTACCGGGGGTTCGCCAAAAGCAAAATAGAGGACTACAAAGGCGCGCTGACCGACTACGACCAAATCCTGCGGCTGATGGCCAACAATTATCCGGCTTTTTACGGGCGGGGATTTTGCCGCAGTAAACTTGGTGATCAAAAAGGAGCTATTCAGGATTTTAACCAGGCCATCGGCATCGACAATGACAACGTCGAACCGAAGGTTGTGTACAGCGGCCGCATGACCCGCACCTCCTTAGACAACCTGCGTAATGCGGTTCAGGACCGCAACAAAATTAGCGAGATGGGCATGGAACGAGCCGAAGCGTATTTCGGCCGGGGCGTCAGCCGAAGCAAGCAGGGCGACCAGAAAATGGCCCTATCTGACTTTAACAAGGCCATCGAACTCAATCCGACCTACGCTGAGGCTTACTTCTCGCGCGGTACGATTAAATCGGGGCAAGGCGACCAGAAAGCAGCCATCATGGACTACAACAACGCGGTTAAATTGAACCCGCGCTTTGCCGAAGCTTACTACGTCCGGGGCCTCATTAAATATAGCCTTGGCGACAGTAACGGTGGCTGTTTGGACCTTTCCAAAGCTGGTGAACTGGGATACACGCCATCATACAAGGCAATCAGCGACTACTGCAACTAAAAAAAATTGTTGATGATCTCCGCACCTTCATTGGCCTGAAAATCTCTTTCGGGACGTGCAGCTTGCCGCTGGGGATTCGCCTACATAGAGCGAAATGCAAAGCTGAAAGCTACACCGTCAAAGTACCTCGTTTCGAGAATCGAGTTCTTTCCTTATCTGCCTCGAGTTACTCAGGTTTAGAAGCACGATGGGCAGCAGTGCGAACGGGACGATGAGTAAAGGGGTAAATCCTTGCTTGTATGATAAAATTACCGCTATGACAACCAGCACGAGTAGTGCTCCGGCAAGCATACTTGTTAACACTTTGACCGACTTCTCTTGTTCGAGCAACGCTTCACTGCTCATTTCACTTAGTTTCTGGCCTTTCATCTGGTCAATTTATATCAAAACATAGTT
>JAYTAC010000215.1:0-1752 GCA_043737755.1 Spirosoma sp. | reverse complement strand
GGCAGATGCCCAAATGAGCAAACACGGACGTATTTTGGTCGCCATGAGTGGCGGCATCGACTCGTCGCTGGCAGCCGTCATGCTGCACGAGGTCGGTTACGAAGTCATCGGCATGACCATGAAAACGTGGGATTATGCTTCCTCCGGCGGGACCAAAAAAGAAACCGGCTGCTGTAGTCTCGACAGCATCAACGACGCCCGCAACATCGCCGTCAGTCTCGGCTTCCCGCACTACATCCTCGACATCCGCGAAGAGTTCGGCGACGCCGTCATCGACTATTTCACGGGCGAATACCTCGAAGGCCGGACGCCCAACCCCTGCGTGATGTGTAACACCCACATCAAATGGGATGCGCTGCTCCGCCGGGCCGACCGGCTCGACTGTGCGTCCATCGCCACGGGTCACTACGCCCACATCCGGCAGGAGACGACCGGGTTAGCGGCTGACAGGTACGTGATCTCGAAAGGTGTCGATACGCTCAAAGACCAGTCCTACGTGCTGTGGGGCGTGTCGCAGGCGAGTTTGAGCCGGACGGTGCTGCCGCTGGGACACCTGCGCAAATCCGAAATTCGGGATATGGCCACCGAGCGCGGATTCATGGAACTCGTTACCAAATCAGAATCATACGAGATTTGCTTCGTGCCCGACAATGACTACCGGGGTTTTCTGAAACGACGCGTACCGGGTCTGGAAGCGGAGGTCGCGGGCGGTAATTTCGTAGCGGAGAGCACCGGCAAAATTCTCGGCAAACACGAAGGGTATCCGTTCTACACCATCGGCCAGCGCAAAGGATTGGGCATGGCGTTCGGACAGCCGATGTTCGTGACTGAGATCAGAAAAGACACAAACGAGGTCGTGCTGGGCGTCGACAAAGATTTGTTTCGCGACGGAATGATCGTCAGCAAGCTGAACCTGCAAAAATACCCGGCTATCAACGGGCCGATGGAAACCGTCACCAAAGTGCGCTATAAAGACGCGGGCACTCCGGCAACCATTTCGCAAACGACCGACCCGCGCACGGGCGATGATCGGGTCGAAGTGCTTTTTCACGAAGGCGTATCGGCCATTGCACCGGGGCAAGCCGCCGTGTTCTACGAGGGCGACGACGTGATTGGCGGGGGCTGGATTATGAAAAGTTTTCGCCGTGGAGACCAGCCGCCGGGCGAGACCATCCGCCGGGCCGACAATGTCGCTGCTGCTGCTTAGTTTTGCTGCCCCGGACGAACTATTGTCCGGGGCTTTCTTTGTCAATCACGTCTACCATGACTACCGATTCCGACCAACTCTGCTACCCTATCGGCCCCTGGCAGGCTCAGGACCAGTATTCCCCCGAAACCCTTCAGCAGATTATTCAGCGTATCCGGCAGCTACCGGGCGAGTACGAGGTCGTTGTTTCGGGGCTTTCAGCCGATCAATTAGCGAAGCAGTACCGCACGGGTAGCTGGACCGTGTTACAGCTTGTTCACCACGTGGCTGATACGCACCTGCTGCATTTCCTGCGGCTGAAACACGCTCTCACCGAACCCGATACCACCGCCGTGATGGGCGACGTAAACGCATGGGCCGCACTCGAAGAAGCCCGAACGGCTCCCCCCGCTAACTCGCTGCTGATGCTGAGCGGTCTGCACAACCGCATCGCCCACGTAGCCGACACGCTGACGACCGCCGATCTTGCCATTACCTACTATCACCCCGGTCGGCAGCGGCACCTGACGCTGGCCCAGGCCCTGTCGGTGGTGGTCTGGCACGGC
>JAYTAC010000214.1:0-4543 GCA_043737755.1 Spirosoma sp. | reverse complement strand
ACATTAAAAATTTCTATAATTCCCAAACGGTGGGATGGGCGTGTCGGCGGAGGTGCGTTTTCATCTCCAGCCAGAATGCCATGATCAGGTACAGAACTACGGGTGACCCGAGCGTCAGGAAGGACGTGTAGATAAAATAAAGTCGGATGCTGCTGGCCGAGATATTCATCTTTTCCCCCAGCCGGGTGCAGACGCCAAACGCCTGTTTCTCAATGAAGTATCTGATTCGTTCCATACCGGTTTGATTTACAGAGCCAATTCGTCCAGACCAGTGTCTGACCGGAACTGCCCTTGGCAAAGCTAACGAAATCATCTTGCAGATTACGCGCCATTCACGAAGAAAATGGAGTAAACAGAGTGTATGGTTCTGAAAAACAAAGTGGCAGCGTCCGAAGTCAGAACATTTCTGCTTTATTTGTGTCGGAACCAAATCCAGTTTGAATCCTACACGTCGGCCTGGTATTTGCAGTCAAGTCTACTGACTATCAGCTACGTATCTCATTTATGAGTCTGTTCGGGCTTCAACTTTTCCGTCTCCGTCACCTGTCAACCCGTCGTAAACCCGGCAATTTAATATTCTACGTATTATGCAAACAGGTGTAGTGAAATTCTTTAATGAAGGCAAGGGCTACGGATTCATCGTTGAAGACGATACGAACCGGGATATTTTTGTCCACATCACCGGTCTTGACGGACTCATTCTTCGGGAGAAAGACCGGGTGCAGTTTGAGGTTGTTGACGGCAAAAAAGGTCTTAACGCGGTGAAAGTACAGAAAGTAGAGTCAGACTACTAAGAGAAGCAATTGAGTTTTTAAGTGTACGAGTGATTGGTTGGCAGTTTAATTCTGCAAAAAAAACACGCACACATTCAAAAATTCAACGCAAAAGCAAACCGACAGAATGGCATCCCAACCTAATTACCCGTCCAGCTTCGCACCTCGATCATAGTCGGCATAGGCGCGTCCATCTTTAGCTTCTTACGGACCCCGCCGAGGTCGTTGAAGAGTTTATTGGGGCTGGCTGCCCGGAGTTGTTCCACGGTCAGATAGCCCAATTTCTGCACTGCCTGAACCCACTCGGCCGGAACGCCCGCTTCCATGAAATCAGCATCGCTCGATACATCCGCTTTCTTTTCGGGGCGCATCTGCGGAAAAAACAATACATCCTGAATGCTGGGCTGATTGGTCATAATCATGGCTAATCGGTCGATGCCCAGCCCGACGCCCGCCGTGGGAGGCATACCGTATTCGAGTGCCCGCAAAAAATCCTCGTCCAACGCCATTGCTTCTTCATCGCCCCGCTCCGCCAATCGAAGTTGCTCCTCGAAGCGTTCGCGCTGGTCGATGGGGTCGTTCAACTCGGAGTAGGCATTGGCAATTTCTTTGCCGTTGCAGATGGCTTCGAACCGCTCCACCAAACCCGGTTTGCTCCGGTGTTTTTTGGTCAACGGCGACATCTCAACGGGGTAATCGGTGATGAACGTGGGCTGAATCAGGTTGGGTTCGCAGGCTTCGCTGAAGAGTTCGTCGATCAACTTCGACTTGCCCATCGTGGCATCGACCCGAATACCCCGACTCTCGGCCACCTGGCGCAGAGCCGCTTCGTCCATATCGGACACGTCGACGCCGGTATAGTCCTGAATGGCCTCGAACATGGTCAGGCGTTTCCAGGGGCGTTTGAAGTCAATGAGATTATCACCCACTGTCACCTTCGTCGTGCCCGCTATATCAATCGCCACTTTCTCCACCATCTCCTCGATGGTATCCATCATCCAGAGATAATCCTTGTAGGCAACGTAGAACTCGACCTGCGTAAACTCGGGGTTGTGGGTGCGGTCCATCCCCTCGTTGCGGAAGTCTTTGGCAAACTCGAACACACCGTCGTAGCCACCCACGATAAGCCGTTTCAGGTACAACTCGTTGGCAATGCGCATGTAGAGCGTCATGTCGAGCGAGTTGTGGTGGGTGCGGAAGGGCCGGGCGGCTGCTCCACCGTGGATGGGCTGTAAAATCGGCGTCTCGACTTCCAGATACCCTTTCTGGCTCAGAAACTGCCGGATCGAACTGACTAATTTGCTGCGTTTCACGAATACGTCGCGCACCTGTGGGTTCACAATCAGGTCGACGTAGCGCTGGCGGTAGCGTTGTTCCGGGTCGGTGAAGGCGTCGTAGGTTTCTTTCTCGCCCTGCTCGTTAATTACCTCCTTTACCACCGGCAACGGCCGCAGGGACTTATTGAGAATGCTGAAGCTGCGCACGTATACCGACAACTCCCCGGTTTTAGTTGTGAACACATATCCCTGGATACCAATGATATCGCCAATGTCGAGGAGCTTTTTGAAGACGACGTTGTACAGCGTTTTGTCGTCGCCGGGGCAGATGTCGTCGCGCCGGAAATAGCACTGCATCCGCCCGGTCGAATCCTGAAGTTCGGCAAAGGATGCGCTGCCGCTGATGCGCATAATCATGAGCCGCCCGGCAAGTTGTATGTTTCCCCAACGTTCATCGCCGGAAAAATCCTGCTCGGGTTCGACGGCGGTGCCGGGGCCACCCGTCTGGAAAGCCGCCCGGATGTCAGCAACGGTGGTGGTCACGTCAAACAGACTGGCGGGGTAGGGGTCGATGCCCATCCGTATCAATTCTTCGCGCTTGTGTCGGCGGTTTACTTCTTGTTCGCTCAGCATTTTAAAGGAATCAAATCAACTTCAAAATTAAGCGATAAAATTGGGAACGTGGCCGGGCTACCGCATCTGCCACATGGATGTAGCCGCTTAATGGATCACCAGCAAATAAACAGCGCATAATCCAAGGGCCGTGGTGATCATTTTATTCAAAAATTTGCTGTCATTGTGCTATTAAAATGATAGCACTTAATTCACATTACTTCCACTGAATCATGATTGAAAAACACCTTACTCCGGTTTCCGGCTATCAGCAGTTGCTGCTTGCTGTACTGTGTCTGTTAGGGGCTGTCGGACTGGCTGCTGCCCGCTTTGGTCTAATCGTACCGGGCATCCTTTTTCTAATCGCCAACATTCTGTTTATCAGTCTTACCATCGTTAATCCGAACGAAGCTGTTGTCTGTACATTCTTCGGCGATTACGTTGGCACGGTAAAAAAAAATGGGTTACAGTGGGTCAATCCTCTATACGCTGAGCGAAAAATTAGCCTACGTGCCCGCAACCTGAATGGCCAGACGCTGAAGGTGAATGACAAAATGGGTAATCCCGTGGAGATTGCCGCCGTAGTCGTCTGGCAGGTGCAGGATACTGCCAGAGCGCTGTTCTCGGTGGATGACTACATGCTGTTCGTCCAGATACAGCCGGAAGCGGCCGTCAGGAAATTAGCCAATTCGTATCCGTATGACCACATGGAAGACGAAACGTCGTCGGTTACGTTGCGCGACAGCACCGGCCAGATCAACCTGTTTCTGGAGCAGCAACTAAACGAACGGCTCGAACGGGCCGGGGTTGATATTCTGGAAGCCTGCGTGAGCCATTTAGCGTACTCCTCCGAAATTGCCGGGGCCATGCTTCAGCGTCAGCAGGCATCGGCGATGATAGCCGCCCGGCGATTGATTGTTGAAGGTGCCGTTGGCATGGTTGAGATGGCATTGGAGCGTTTGGAAAAGAACGGCGTGATTTCGTTGGATGAAGAACGCAAAGCCGCGATGGTGAGCAACCTGCTGGTCGTACTTTGTGGCGAAAAATCAGTTAGCCCAGTCGTCAATGCCGGAACGCTTTATAATTAAAGGAGAAGAAAGAGTACAGGAAAGAGCGGGAGAGAAGATTCGTTGTTGTATGTCTTTCCCTCCCTTTCCCGTCTTTCTCTCTTCTATTTGCTTTTTCTATGGCGACCGAAAAAAAAGCATTCGTGCTGCGGATTCAGGCCGAGACCCTGAAAGAACTGGAGCGCTGGGCGCAGGAAGAGTTTCGGAGCGTGAACGGGCAGATCGAATTTTTGCTCAATGACGCACTTCGGAAACGAAACCGGCGCAACCAGGCGTCAGCCGACGACGATCAGAGGGCCCAGCCGGAGACGTAATCAACCAAAATTAAGGGGTAAAAAGAATCGGTTTATCGCCATCAGCCCACCGCTTCAGCGTTAGGGTTCGATTGCACAATCTCCCCAATCAGCCGGACGCCTTCCAGCGTCAGCGATGGCACCACGTCGGTAAAGGCATCGTGCAGCGAGGGAATCTGACCCGACAGTCCGCCCGTGGCAATGGCGATGCAGTCGCCACCGAGTTCGGCCCGGATGCGGTCGACCAGCGAGCGCACCAGCCCTTCGTAGCCCAGCACCACACCGGCCTGAATGGCGTGGGTGGTGTTCAGGCCCAATGCTGATGCGGGTACTTCGATGGGCACCTCGGGTAGTTGGGCGGTGTTGGCAAACAGCGACCGAATGGCGGTTTTCAGCCCCGGCGCGATGGCTACGCCCAGAATCCGGCCGTTGCCCGATACCGTCGTGAAGGTCAGGGCCGTGCCGAAGTCGACCACCACACAGTTGCGCCGGTAGCGGGTGTAAGCCGCCAGCGCATTGGC